>QMOC01000010.1 GCA_003648085.1 Chloroflexota bacterium | reverse complement strand
GAGCCGGTGACTTTCTTTGGGCGCGAGTTGGTTCTGGAGCAGGCCGACCGCGTGGCGATGGCGTTCATGTTCTTCACAGCAGCGGGGCTCTTTATCCTGGCGTGGCGCGTCGCGCCACATTCTCTGCTCTTTCCGATGGGCCTGGGCTTGCTCAGCCTGCTAAGCGGGGCACTGCTGATCCGGCCCCTTATCTACGCCGCCTTGCTTATTGAGATTGCTGCTGCCCTCTCCGTCTTCGCGCTGCAGGCCGAGGGACAGGCGTCCAGCCGGGGAGGGCTGCGCTACCTGACGTTCACCACTCTGGCCCTGCCTGGCCTGCTGGTCACCCACTGGCTGCTGGAGCGGTATGCACTGACCCCGGACGAGACGGGACTGCTCAGTACGGCTGCCACCTTGTTGACGATTTCTTTCGCGTTACTGCTGGGTGTTGTGCCCTTCCACACCTGGGTGCCGGCCGTCGCCGGCGATAGCGTGCCACTGGGAGGCACTTTTGTCCTTACCGTCGGCAACGGGGCAGTCTGGTTTCTGCTGCTTGACTTCTTGGAGACCTATCCCTGGCTCAGCAATCATCCACGCTTTGGTTCCCTCGTCCTCACCGCAGGTCTGGTGACGGTCGTCACAGGTGGATTGCTGGCGCCGGCGCAGCGCCGCCTGGGGCCGTTGGTGGGATACGGCGCGCTGGTGGATACCGGCGGTGCGCTCATTGCTCTGGGAATGAACAGCCGGCCGGGGTTGACGTTGGTCTTCCTCTCACTGCTCATGCGTCCCTTTGGGCTGGGCCTGATGGCGACCGGTCTGAGTGGCCTGCGGTCGCGCAACGGCGGCGACGATAGTTTCGATGCGCTGCGAGGGCTGGGCTGGAAAGCGCCGTGGAGCACGGCGGCGCTGATCTTCGGAGGACTTTCGGTAGCGGGATTGCCGGTCAGTGCTGGCTTCACCTGGCGCTGGGCCCTCTATCGCGCACTGGCGCCATCCAGCCCGGGCTCGGCGTTATTTCTCCTCCTGGCAGGGGCAGGCGTGATGATTGGCGTGTGGCGAGGACTATCCATCCTCCTGGTGCGTCCCCGCTCGCCTGAGGGTAGCAATCCCTCTCAGGATACCTCTGAAGGCTGGCTGATGGCGATGGTCGTGGCTGTGGCAATCCTGGCTTGCATAGGGATCGGGCTCTTTCCACAGGTCCTCGCGCCGCTGGCGGCCCGCCTGGCGGAGGCCTACACCTTCTTTGCTCCCTGATGAATCTATTTGAGCACAGCCGGCAGGAACAAATTCGCCGCGAAGCGCCATTGGCGGCACGCATGCGCCCCCACTTAGAGACCATCAGCGCCGTCCTCGCGGGCGTGGCCGACCTGCGACGTATCATCAAAGAGGCCAGGTAAAGTCAAACGTGAAACGTGAAGCGTGAAATACGATCTGACGTTTGACGCTTGACGCCCGAGGGCTTCTACCGCAGTACTCTCTCGTCCCCCACGCGCTTCGTCACTCCGATCTCATCCAGGTGCTCCAGCAGCGCCTGCGCGTACTTGCGGCTGGTCCCAAACATATCGCGTGCCTGGGCCAGGGTGATGCTCCCCTCGTGCTCGATGTGCACGCGGATGCGGGCCACCATCTCCTCGTAGGTCTGTGGCAGGAACAGGACCTCCGACGAGACCTGCACCAGATCGCCCCGATCTATCAGCACGCCCAGCACCTCCTCCCCCACGGCAGCGATGCTTTCCTTAACCGAGGGGGTGGTGTAGGGCTGGCGGCGGAAACGGGCCAGCAGCGCGTCTACCTGCCGCTGCTGTTCGGGGCTGAGACGGATGGCGTGGGAGGGAAGCCGGACGGTGGCTCCCTCCTCGGCGATGAGCCCCTCGGCGGCGGCGCGGGCCATCGCTGCATTGAAAACTTTTGCCTCCAGCCGCAGCCCGCTGCGCAGAGCCTCGCGCGGCATTCCCTTCCGCAGTGGAAACTTCCGGTGATAGGCAGAAAGTTCGCCTGAGAGTCGCTTGACCAGAGCCGCCCACCAGCCGTGGGTTGCGAGCAATTGCCCGCCGGACACCAATTCCTGCCTCCTGCCTCCTGCCTCCTGCCTCCTGTCAACCTGTGGGCCTAGAAGGATCGCCTGGCCTTCGTCTAGCAACTGAGCGAGTGCCTCAGGGGCGGCCTCGCCCAGGCCACTGGCGGAGAGCAGGTCGCGAGCGGTGGTGGGGCCGCGCCGTTCGAGGACTTGCAGCAGAATCTCGGTCGGGCTGCCCTGAGCCAGTGTCTCCAGCCGGGCTATCACCTCCGGACGGAAGCGGCGGTGCTTGCGGCCTGGATGAGGGTCCACGACGACGCCCCCGCCCACAGTCGCGGGGGGCGAGGGGATGCGGACAATGAAGCGGTCGCCTTTGACCAGCGGTATCGGTTCCTGGAGTCGCAACTGTGCCCAGCCGGATTGCCCCGGCGGCAGCGTATCCTGGCCCAGGAGCCGCACACGGGCCATCGTCTCGGCCGCGCCGCAGAAGAACTTGAGTTGGGCGTTGTGTCGCAACGGGCGCTGGGCATCGGGTAGGTAGCGCAACTGCACGTCTACCAGCACGGTGGGGCGCAGCCAGCCGGGGATGGTGACGACGTCGCCGCGCGCAAGTTCCGCCTTGCTGACGCCGCTGAGATTCATCGCTACGCGGCTGCCCGGCACCGCTCGCTTGACCTTCCGCTTGTGCGTCTGCAGCCCCCGCACGCGGGCCTTCAATCCGCGGGGCAGCACTTCGACTTCCTGCCCTACCTCGAAGCAGCCGTCGCTGAGAGTGCCGGTGACGACGGTGCCGAAGCCGCTGATGGTGAAGACGCGATCTATCGGCAGCCGGGGTCGTCCCCGGTCAGGGCGGGGTTCGACCTGAGCAAGCACTTCCTGCAACGCGGTCAGCAGTTCGTCGAGGCCCTGCCCGGTGCGGGCGGAGACGGGGACGATAGGCGCGTCCTCCAGCACCGTCCCCTCCAGCGTCTCCGCCACGTCGGTGGCGACCAACTCGACCCACTCCTCGCTTTCGGCCAGGTCCAACTTGGTCAGGGCCACGACCCCCGCGCTGACCCCCAGCAGGTCGAGGATGGCCAGGTGCTCGCGGGTCTGGGGCATCACCCCCTCGTCGGCGGCGACGACAAAAAGGGCGGCGTCAATACCGCCCACGCCCGCCAGCATATTCTCAATGAAATCCCTGTGTCCCGGCACGTCCACGATGCCGACCGCTTCGCCGTTGGGGAGCGTGAGCCAGGCGAAGCCCAGGTCTATCGTCATCTCCCGCTCCTTCTCCTCGCGGAGCCGGTCGGGGTCAATGCCGGTGAGTGCGTGAACGAGGGTGGACTTGCCGTGGTCTACGTGACCGGCGGTACCGATGACGTGCATACCACTGCTCCTACTTCTGCTCGCCGCGCAGGATGCTCAGTTGTGCGTCCGCCTGAGCGATGAGCGCCTCATACTCGTCCTGAACTGCCTTGAGCGCACGGGTGGCGTCAGCACGGCGTGCCTCCCAGAGGATGTCCAGTTGGTTACGGTGCAGTTCAATAATGGGCTGTAGCGCGTCCAGACGCTCCCTGTACTCAGCATTGGTCTGTTCCTGTTGCCGCCAGCGCTCTTCGCTCAGAATGTCTCGTTTCCTCTGCTGTTTCGCCTGTTCCTCCTGCCACTCTTCCCACTGTCGCTTGAGCCGATCTTCGGCCAACCGCTGCATTTCGGCCACTTCATTCTGCCGCTTCTCCAGCCGCGCCTGGAAGCCCTCCAACTTCTCCAGGGCTTGCTTGACCAGTTGTTGTTGCTCGATGAAGCCCTGCGTCTGCGCTCGTATCCGTTCCATTTCCTGGGCCACCTGCTCGCTTTGATCCAGATACTGCTTCATCTTCTGTTCGCGCTGGAAGTCGGAGATACGCAGTTCTTCGATGGACTTCTCAAACTCTTTTGTATACTGAATGGCCTCTTCGATGCGCGTTCTTTGTTTCTGGATCGTCTCTTCCAGGAGCGGAAGTTTGGCGGCCTGGGCCTCAATTTTCTTGCGCAGTTCGGTCGTGTCCTGCTCCAATTCAGCGATGCGGCGGTTATCGGCGCGGCGCTGCTCCTCCAGGTAGGTGATGGCTCGTGATGGATCCTCCAGACGCTTACTAAGATCAATTACGGCGACTTCCAGGCGCTGGAGGGCCTCATTGAGCCGCTGCCCCTCGGCCTGACGGGCCTTCAATTCCTCGTCATAGCGGGGCAAGACCCGCAACTCCTTGTCTAATCGGCTCAACTGGTCGGCCAGGGCCTCCAACTCGATCCTGCGTAGTCGCTCAGCCTCCGCCTGTTCCTTCCTCCGTGCCTCTTCGCGTTGATCCATCCTGAAGATCAGTTCATTCTTGTAATTTGATACCATCTGCTCAAACTTGGTTACCTGCGCCATCAAACTCTGGATGCCGGCCACGGCTGTTTGTAGTTCCTGAATCTGAGCCGCCTGTTGGGCCAATTGCCGCTCTTGTTCCTGTGCCCATTCCTGCAGCGCGGCAATTGTGGCTTTGTCTTTACGGCGCTCTTCATCCAGCCACTTGAGCGTCTGCATCGCCTGGGTCAGATCCATTGTCTGAGTCACGTCCATCGCCATCGTTGTACCCCCTGGATGAGTGTAGTGATGCTGATTATAACATCATTCCCCTCCATAGGCAACGGTTGACAGGTCACGGTGGGCCGCTATAATGGCTGCGGAGACGGATATGCGCATCGGCATTGACGCTCGTATCGTCCACTACGCCCGGGGTGGAATCAGCAACTATGTGCTGCACCTGCTCGAGGCGCTGGCTGCGCTCGATGCAGACACGGACTACTGCGTTCTGTACAGCCGCAAGGATCGTGATCCCCCGCTGCCGGGGCCGAATTTCCACCCCGTCGCCTGCTGGACTCCCTCGCACCATCGGCTGGAACGGTGGGCGCTGGGGGTGGAGATAGCGCGACTAGGACTCGACCTGCTGCATAGCCCCGATTTTATCCCCCCCGCCGGAGGGATAAGCCGGTCGGTGATCACCATCCACGACCTGAACTTCCTCTATTACCCCCAGTTCCTCACCGCCGAAAGTCGCCGCTACTACAATCAGCAAATCGAGTGGGCAGTGCGACGCGCCGACCATATTCTGGCCGATTCCCACGCCACCAAATCCGACCTGACCTCGTTGCTGGACGTGCCGCCGGAGAAGGTCACAGTCGTGCACCTGGCCGCCAACCCTGCCTTTCACCCACTGCCGAAGGCGCAGGCCAGGCAGGTCGCCGCGCAGTACGGCCTGGAGCCGGAGTACCTGCTCTTCGTGGGGACGCTGGAGCCGCGCAAAAACCTGCCGGGCCTCCTGCACGCCTACCGCCTGCTGCTCGATGCGGGGGTGACGGCTGCGCCGCTGGTGTTGGTCGGCGGCAAGGGCTGGCTATACAACAGGATTTTCGAGCGCATCGAGGTGCTACGTCTGAGCGAGCAGGTGCGCTTCCTCAATGATGTGCCAGACGCCGACCTGCCAGGGCTATATAGCGCCGCCAGCATATTGGCAATGCCCTCATTTTACGAAGGGTTCGGACTTCCGGCGTTGGAGGCGATGGCCTGTGGCACGCCGGTCGTAGTCGCCAGGCGAGCCTCGTTACCGGAGGTGGTGGGGGAAGCAGGACTCTTGGTGGATCCGGACGATCCGGACGACATCGCCCGGGCGTTGGCCCGCGTGCTGACGGAGGAGCCGTTGCGAACCAAGATGCGTGAATTGGGATTAGCGCAGGCGGCCCGCTTTACCTGGGAGGAGACCGCCCGCAGGACGCTGGAGGTCTACCGGAGTGTGCTGGCGCGGTAGTTGGCACTCGTAGTAACGACTTTAGTCGTTTTCTGACGACTGAAGTCGCCATTACAAACATTGTATCGCGCCGCTGGCAAGCAGTACCGTGAAGGTCATCAGAAACCAGTGGATGAGAAAAGGATAGAGGAATGAACGGGTGCGCCAGGCGACGTAGCCGAAGGCAGAGCCGCCGAAGATGCAACTCAGTGTCTCCAATTCCGGCTTGCCGAGGTGAGCGATGGTGAAGGGGACGGCCTGGAGCAGGATGGCGTAAGGGCCGCAGACCGGGTAGAGCGCGAAGAGCAGGAAACCGCGAAACAGGAACTCCCAGCCGAAGAGGTCAGCGGCGGCGTAGAGTGGCAGAGGGATGGGGGAATCGGCCACAGGTGCGTAATAGCCCTGAAACTCCCTGGTGCGGGCCAGAAACGGTATCACGAGTGCCATCCCACCACACCCGGCCGCCGTGAGCGCCAGCCCTGCTTTCCAATCGCCCGGCCGGAAGCCGTACCTGGCGGGCGACTCGCGGAAGACGAGCAAGATGACGAGCAGCGGCACGCCCAGGTATAGGAGCAACCGATCGTAGATCTTGTAGGCGAAGAGGCGGTGGTAGTGGTCTACCACTATCGTCAGTGTGGAGACGACGATAGTGGTGGCGACTTTCCAGTCCATATAGCCCTTCATCGTTCCCCCCGCACTTCAGCATCGAACCGCTTGAAGAAGGCGACCATATAGGCGTGACGTTCCTCGGCGATGGCCCGTCCGGTCGGAGTGAAAAGCCGCTCTTTGAGTCGGGAGAGTTTGACGACGAACTCGTGAACTGGAGTGTGGTTGCGTGGGTCATCACCTTCCTCTGTCCAGCGGGCTACGTCTACGGCCTCGATGGGGACCCAAAGTCGCTGCCCGCGAGCACCGCCGTGAGCGAAGGCTCGCGCTACCCCCACCGCGCCGATGGCGTCCAGTTTGTCAGCATCGAAGAGCACCTGTGCCTCCAGTGTGGTCGGCTCTGGGCCAGTGCGGAAACGGTGGGCGGCAATGGCGTGAACTACGGCTTCCACCTTCGCAAGGGGGTGAGCAGCCAATATCTCCCGTGCCCGCTCGGCGGCGAAGGCGGCGTGGTCGAGCCCGGCTGCCTCGGCCTGCTCCCGCCCCATGTCGTGCAGCAATGCCGCCGCCCGCACAATCTCTAGGTCGGCTCCCTCCGCCCGCCCGATGCGCTCCGCCAGTGCCAGCACCCGCAGCACGTGGTCAAAATCGTGTACCACGTCGGCATCTTCGTAGTAACGTCGTGCTTCGGCGACAGTGATCATACACCTCGTCTTTGCGTTAGCAGTTCTGGACTGACCGAGAGCAACTGGTAGACCTCATTCACGTCACGGCGGGTGAGCAGGCCGAGGAACTGTTCCCCCTCCATCACGGGCAATGCGTCAAGCCCTGCCTCTGTCATCTGCCGATGGGCCTCAAACAGCCCATCGTCCAGCCCGATAGTGGGGAATTTCGTCCGCATGACCTCACGCACCGGCGTATCGGGCCGGCGCTGCTTGAGGGCTCGGAGGACGTCGGTGTGGGTGAGCAAACCCACGAGTTGCTCAGCATCGCAGACGGGGAAATCGGCCTGGAAACTCTCGAGCGTGAGGTCGGTGGCGCGGCTGACCGGATCGTCGGGGGAGAGGGACAAAGCGTGACGGGAGAAGGCCTGACGTACACGCAGGCCCTGGAGCACGTTCTTGACGTGAATCAGTTGCCCTTCCTGGGCTGCTCCGGCGTACACGAAGAACGCGATCAGAATCCACAGAAAATTGCCGCTCAGCAGCCCCATCAGTCCCAGCATCCAGGCCAGTCCCTGCCCCACGCTGACGGCCAGGGCTGTGGCGCGGGCGTGAGGCATCACGGTAGCCAGCAGCGCACGCAGCACTCGCCCGCCGTCCATCGGAAAAGCGGGGATGAGGTTGAAGACGGCCAGTCCGAGGTTGGTGGCAATGAGGTAAGGGAGAGTGTCCTTCCAACCCAGACGTGCGAGGTCCATTCGTGGTCTTACGTCCAGGCCGAACAGGAGGCCGCCCACGACCAGTAGCACGGCAATGACGACGTTGCTCAGGGGGCCGGCAATGGCCATGAGGAACTCCTGCCCCGGACGTTCCGGCATACGCTCCATCTGTGCAATGCCCCCCAGTGGCAGGAGTACGATGTCGCGCACCGGAAAGCCCATCGCGGTTGCCGTCAGGCTGTGCGCCAGTTCGTGGATCACGACGCAGATGAATAATAGCAGAGTGATGACGATGCCGAAGGCGGCTCCTGAGAGCGAGAAACCTCTTTGGTTCAGGTAACCGAACTGCACGGCTGCCCACACCAGGATCAACGGAAAAGTAACGTGCATCTTAACCGCGATGCCACGCACTGTGAATAGTTTAACACCGCTCATTTTGCCCCTTTCTGGAAAGAGTCTGGCTAAAATTCGTGGGGAGAAAAGGCGGGAGGCCCCGTTTCAGCGGGGATTTTCCGGCTGAAGCCGGACGTCCCACTGATTTTAGCCACACCCTTCTGGAAATACCGAACTCTCTACAGTTCTTACAGTCCTTCTCGCGTCTCCTCTACCATCCGATCCACCACCGCCCGGAAATCCTTCTTTTGGCGGTAGACGGCGAGTTGACGGTCGGCGCTGGTGCCCTGGCTGAGGATGGTGTGAGCGTATTCGACCTCGGCCCGGCTTCCCAGTTCGTCCACCACGTCATCCACCCATGCCAGCAGTTCCTCGATCAGCGCCGGAAGCGTCACCTCTTTCGTCTTACCGAAATCAATCAGTTTCCCCGTGATGCCGTAGCGCACTGCACGCCATTTGTTCTCATCGAGCAGGTGTTTACGGTAGACGCGCCAGGTCTGGTTAGCCTGTCTCAGACGTACCAGTTTGGCCACGATGGCCTGCACGAGCGCCGCCAGGCACAGCGTCTCCTCCACCCGCGTGCACATATCGGGGATGCGCACCTCCAACGTGGGGAACTTCTCGCTGGGGCGCACGTCCCACCAGATGTGGGTGGGCTCAGCAATGCTGCCCGTTGCCAACAGCGTATCCACGGTTCTGCGATAGTCGGCGTAGGAGCCGAACTGCGGGGGGATGCCGGTGCGAGGCAGGCTCTCGAAGACGACGCTACGGTAGGACTTCAATCCTGTATCGCGACCGTGCCAGAAAGGGGAACTAGTCGAGAGGGCCAGGAGGTGAGGTAGAAAGTAGCGTATCTGGTTCATCACCTCGATGAGCAATTCTCGATCCTCGATACCGATATGGACGTGCATACCGAAGATCAGCAATCGCCGTCCCACGTCCTGCAAAAAGCGGGCCAGTTCGGGGTAGCGGCCAAAGGGGGAGACCTCCTGCTGTGCCCAGGAGGAGAAGGGATGGGTTCCCGCTGCCGCCACCCACAGCCCTTCGCTTTCTGCGAGTTCCCAGATCGAGCGCCGCATACGAATCAGTTCACGGCGTGCTTCCTGGATGCTGTGGCAGATGCGTGTGCCTGCCTCCACCTGCGATTGCAGGAACTCAGGGCGGATCTGATCGGGCAGCACCGTCTGACCCTGCTCAAGGAAGCGTTGGACGTAAGAGCGCAACTCCCGTGTGGCAGGGTCAATGATCTGGTACTCTTCCTCGATCCCGATGGTCAGCGACGAGGTGGTCATCTTTCGTCACCACAAGTAGCAACAAATAAGGGAGCCCACCCTTCGGCTCCCCCCTCGTGCCATCCTGCCGTTTCTGCGATTTACACCGCCGCGTTCTTCGCCACCTCCACCAGCCGGGCGAATGTCTCCGCGTCCCGCACAGCAATATCGGCCAGGACCTTACGGTCTAACTCCACCCCGGCCACCTTCAGCCCATGGATGAAGCGGTTGTACGAGAGCCCGTTCTGGCGTGCAGCCGCGTTGATGCGCGTGATCCACAGCCGCCGCAGGTCCCGCCGCCGTTGTCGCCGATCCCGATAGGCATACCACAGAGCCTTCATCAGGGCCTCGTTGGCCCGGCGGAACAAGCGGTGACGTGTCCCGTAGTACCCCTTGGTCTGGCGGAGTACCTTTTTGTGACGATAGCGTGTTCTACTTCCCCCTTTGACTCTCACGGCACTATTTCCCCTTTTGCCTCAGATATGGTGCCAGGCGGCGTACGCGCCGCTGCACGCCTTTCGCCTCTACCGGAATCATCTCGTCGTAGAGGCGCTTTGCGCGTGCGCTCTTCTTGCGCCGCAAGTGAGATTTGCCTAACTTGGTACGCATCAATTTACCCTTGCCGCCTTTCGTCCGGCGGAATCGTTTGGATGTGGATTTATGTGTCTTGATCTTTGGCATTCTCTTACCTCTTCGCGCCGCTTTTCTTCATCGGCGCTAAGATCATCAGCATTGTACGCCCTTCCAGGTTTGGCTTTTGCTCGATCACCGCCACGTCAGATAGTTCCTCAGCGATTTCCATCAACTGCTCATGAGCGATCTCGGGATAGGTAATCTCCCGACCCCGGAAGTGGATGCGCACTTTGACTTTCATCCCTTCTTCCAGCCAGCGCCGGGCATTGCGAATCTTGAAGGCTCTGTGGTGCTCGGCTGTCTTGGGACGCAGACGGATCTCTTTGATCTCGACCTGCTTCTGTGCCTTGCGCGACTCCCGTTCCCGCTTTGCTTGCTGGTAGAGGAACTTTCCATAGTCCATCACCCGGACAACCGGGGGGTCTGCAGCCGGTGCCACCTCCACCAGGTCTAGATCGTGAGCATGAGCAGCCGCCAGAGCCTCAGATAACGACACTACCCCCACGTGAGTGCCATCTGCATCAATGAGACGAACCTGAGGAGCCCGGATTTGATGGTTGATGCGATACTTCACTCGTTTGTCGGGACGATACTTCTTTTTACTAATTCGGTCTACCTCCCCGTATGTGAGCCGACTGGGTGTGTGTAAGGATGATAACACAATTGCAGGAAGGTGTCAAATCGCCCCTGGCGACTCTGCTCCTCAGAGCAGGTGCCTTTCCTTCACCGCCTCCTGCACCAGTGCGAGAAAAGCATCCACGGACATTGCGCCGGGCACCCTGCCATCACGTAGCCGTAGGTTCACCTGCCCGGCCTCCATCTCTCGGTCGCCGATGACAAGCATATAGGGCACCTTCTGCATCTGAGCATCGCGGATCTTGGCCTGCATGCGCTCGCCCGAATCATCTACCTCCACCCGTAGACCCTCGGCTTTCAGTTGCTCCGCTACGGAGTGGGCGTACTCCACGTGCCTATCGGCAATGGGGATGAGCACCACCTGCACCGGGCTCAGCCACACCGGGAAAGCGCCGCCATAGTGCTCTACGAGGACGCCGAAGAAACGCTCCAGGCTGCCCAGCAGCGCCCGGTGTACCATGTAGGGTCGGTGCTCTTTCCCATCCTCCCCCACGTAGGTCATATCGAATCGCTCAGGCAGATTGAAGTCGAACTGGATCGTTGTCAACTGCCACGTGCGACCCAGGGCGTCCTTGACGTGGATGTCAATCTTGGGTCCGTAGAAGGCCCCACCTCCCTCATCTACGTCATAGGACAGCCCCTCCGCCTCGATGGCCTTGCGCAGGCTCTCCTGGGCCTGCTTCCATCGTTGGGGCTCTCCCACGTGCTTCTCCGGCATCGTCGAGAGGTAGACCTGGAACTCGGTGAAGCCAAAGGCCCGCAGCAGGTCGAGCGAGAAGCGCAGCACCCGCAGGATTTCATCCTCTATCTGCTCCGGTGTGCAGAAGATGTGTGCGTCGTCCTGCGTGAAGCCGCGCACGCGCAGGAGGCCGTGCAACACACCGCTCCGTTCGTAGCGGTAGACCGTGCCCAATTCTGCCCAGCGCAATGGCAGGTCACGGTAAGAACGGGTGCGCGTCTTGTACATCAGGATATGAAAGGGGCAGTTCATAGGCTTGAGGTAGTACTCCACCCCTTCGATGTCCATTGGAGAGTACATGCTATCCTTGTAGAAGTCGAGGTGGCCCGAGCGCTCCCACAACTCTGCCTTGCCGATGTGAGGGGAGAAGACGATGTCGTAGCCGCCCTTCGCATGCTCGGCCCGCCAGAAGTCCTCGATGATCTGGCGGATGCAGCCTCCTTTGGGATGCCAGTAAGCCAGCCCTGCTCCACCCTCCTCGTGGAAACTGATCAGGTCGAGTTGCTTGATCAGTTTGCGGTGGTCGCGCCTTTCGACCTCCTCCTGCCAGGCCAGGTACTGCTCTAATTGCTCGCTCGTCTCCCAGGCTGTGCCGTAGATGCGCTGGAGCATAGGGCGGCGTTCGTCGCCGCGCCAGTAGGCCCCGGCCACGCTGAGCAGTTTGATCGCGTCGGGATTGATCTCCCGCGTGTTGTTCACGTGCGGCCCCCGGCACAGGTCTACGAAGGGGCCGCTTTTGTAGATCGAGAGTCTGGGAGTCTCCTCCAGCGGCTCCCCGTATTCATCCGTCCCGGCGGAGAGGATGTCGTCAATCAACTCCAACTTGTAGGGCTGGTCGGCGAAGATGCGGCGCGCCTCTTCCTCGGAGACCTCCTGATACACAAAATCGTGTCCCTCGGCAATGATCTCGCGCATGCGGGCTTCGATCTCCTCCAGGTCCTCCGGTGTGAGCGGTCGAGGCAGGTCGAAGTCGTAATAGAAGCCTTTTTCAATGGGCGGGCCGATGGCGATTTTGCCCTCGGGGAACTTCTCCAGCACCGCCTGGGCCATCACGTGCGCCGCCGAGTGGCGCAGCCGGTAAAGGTGACTTTCCTCATATCTCTCTTGTTCAGCCATAGTTTCCCTCCTTGCCATATACAAAGACCCCCGCACCCTGGGGCGCGGGGGTCATCCCACGTGGTTCCACCCAAGTTCCACAACGAATTAGGAAATCAACGAAGAATTAGGAAATCAACGAATCAACGGAGCGTTGTGGCACTCTGCGGCGATAACGGGCCGTCCCGTGGCCCCATACTTTCGCACCCTTTCGCGAACTTTCGCAAACTTTCGCGCTCTTTCGTGATACGATTTGAGGGGCCCACTCACGGGTGGTTTTCCCGCCTGTCCGGTCGAGGGGGCTCACAGCCTGGGACCCCCTCTCTCTT
>QMOC01000009.1 GCA_003648085.1 Chloroflexota bacterium | reverse complement strand
TTTCTGATACGTGGTTTGACTTCTGGCAGTTTTGTGGTAATATATACTCACCAGATGGGCAGCAGCTAGAGCCCCTGCTGCCCGGTTGACAAGCAAAAGGGTTTGTTTAGGGATTTATGAAGGAGGCCATCGGTATGGGTGGATGGCCTTCTTCACTGAGTTTGAGGGGGTAAAGGTGCCTACTATTAATCAGTTAGTTCGCAAGGGAAGAAAACCTAAGCCGCGCAAGTCCAAGGCGCCAGCGTTGCAGTATACTTTTAACTCTTTCAAGCGGCAGCGCATCCGGCGTCCTGAAGGAGCACCACAGAAACGAGGTGTGTGCACGCAGGTACGCACGATGACGCCTAAGAAACCTAACTCTGCGCTACGGAAAATTGCTCGTGTGCGGCTGACCAACGGCATCGAGGTGACTGCCTACATTCCGGGTGAAGGGCATACATTGCAGGAGCACTCGGTGGTGTTGGTGCGGGGCGGGCGCGTCAAGGACCTGCCTGGCGTGCGCTACCATATCGTTAGAGGTGCTCTGGATGCAACGGGGGTAGATGGTCGTGCACAGCAGCGTTCCAAGTACGGCACCAAGCGACCCAAAAAATAGGAATCGAGGTAGGTGATATGCCCCGACGGTATCGTCCGCCAAAGCGACAGATTGAGCCCGACATTCGTTACAATAGCGTGATGGTGGCTCAGTTCATCAATAAGATTATGAAGAAGGGGAAGAAGAGCCTGGCAACGCGGATCATGTATGACGCACTGGATATTGTTCAGGAGCGGACGAAGCGGCCTCCGCTGGAGGTGATGGAAGAGGCGGTGAGGAACGTCTCACCGGTGCTGGAGGTCAAACCGCGTCGCGTGGGAGGCTCTACATACCAGATTCCGGTCGAGGTACCGCCACATCGCCAGGTCAGTCTGGCTATGCGTTGGCTGCTGGCTGCTGCGCGCAATCGCCCCGGTAAGTCAATGGCCGAAAGATTAGCCGGTGAGTTGATAGACGCGGCGCGTGGGACCGGAGCGGCTGTTAAGAAGAAAGAGAATACCCACAAGATGGCCGAGGCCAACCGTGCCTTTGCTCATTACCGGTGGTAATATGCGTAATGCGTAAAACGTAATGCATAATTACGTTTTGCGTTTTACGTTTTACGTGCGATGGACGGTGCCCGCTCTCTGGATCGCATACGGAACATTGGCATTATCGCCCATATTGACGCGGGCAAGACGACGACGACTGAGCGCATTCTGTTCTACACCGGTCGTACCCATCGCATGGGTAGCGTGGACGAGGGGACGACGGTCACAGATTGGATGGCGCAGGAGCGGGAGCGGGGCATCACGATCACGGCAGCAGCCGTGACCTGCTTCTGGCGGGGTTACCAGATTAACATTGTAGATACACCTGGGCACATTGATTTCACCGCTGAGGTGCAGCGCAGTCTGCGCGTTCTTGACGGTGGTATCGTCGTCTTTGATGCGGTGGCGGGAGTGGAGCCGCAATCGGAGACGGTGTGGCGGCAGGCACAGGGATTTGGTGTGCCGCTGATCGCCTTCATTAACAAGATGGATAAACTGGGCGCCGATTTCGCTCATGCGATCGAAACGATCCGCGAACGGTTGGCCGTCAATCCGGTCGCCATTCAATGGCCCATTGGCTGCGAAGCCGACTTCCGGGGGGTGGTGGACCTGCTGGAGATGCGGGCCATCGTCTGGACGGACGAGTTAGGAGCGGCGCCTGAGGTCGTGGGGATACCGCCTGAATTGGAAGATGTGGTGCGTGAGGCGCAGGAGCAGGCCCTGGAGCAGATCGTCGAGACCGACGATGAGTTAATGATGCTCTACCTGGAGGGACAGGAGATTTCGGCTGCTCGACTGCGTCAAGCGCTGCGGCGGGCGACTTTGTCTGGGCAGTTGAATCCGGTCCTGTGTGGCTCGGCGTTGCGCAACAAGGGAATCCAGCCTCTGCTCGATGCGGTGGTGGATTACCTGCCCTCACCGCTGGATATTCCGCCGGTGGAGGGGCTCAACCCTTATACAAAAAAGATAGAGACTCGTCCTGCTGACCCCAATGTACCCTTGGCGGCATTGGTCTTTAAAATCGCGAACGACCCTTATGTGGGCCGCTTGGCTTATTTCCGGGTCTATTCCGGGAAGGTGAAGGTCGGTTCCAGGGTCTTCAACGCTACCAAGCGACGCAAGGAGCGCATCGGCAAGTTGCTCCGTATGTTCGCCGATCGCCGGGAGGAGATCCAGGAGTTGAGCGCGGGGGATATCGGTGCGACGCTGGGGCTGAAAGACACTTTCACCGGCGAGACGTTGTGTGCGCCCCAGGGGCCGATCATCCTCGAGTCGATTTCCTTCCCGGAACCGGTCATCTCGGTGGCGATTGAGCCGAGGACGATGGCCGATCAGGATCGGCTGGCCGAAGGGTTGCGGCGTTTGGCCGAGGAAGATCCCACCTTTGTGGTGCGGGTTGACGAGAACACCGGGCAGACGCTCATCTCCGGGATGGGGGAGCTGCATCTGGAGATTCTGACCGACCGGCTGGTGCGTGAGTTCGGCGTGAGCGGGCGGGTGAGCCGTCCACGAGTCAGTTACCGTGAGACGATCACACAGCGGGCAGAAGGTGAGGGGTTGTTCGAGCGGCAGGCTGGGGGCCGGGCTCACTTCGGCCACGTGTGGCTGGAGGTGGAGCCTTTACCTACCGGTGGGGGATTCGCCTTTGAGGATGCCACACGAGGCCGGGCCTTGCCACCGGAGTTCGTCGAGGCAGTCGAACGAGGCTGCCGCGAGGCGATGGAGAGCGGCGTATTGGCCGGCTACCAGATGGTGGACGTGAAGGTCAGGCTGCTCGATGCGGAATGGGATGAGGAGGCGTCCTCGGAACTGGCTTTCAAAGTGGCAGGCTCTATGGCCTTCAATCAGGCAGTGGAGGAGGCCGGCCCAGTCCTGTTGGAGCCGGTGATGGATCTGGAGGTGGTTGTGCCGGAGGCATACACCGGCGACGTAGTGGGGGATTTGAACGCTCGAGGAGCCGAGATCAGGGAGATGAATTCCCGAGCGGGAGGGTTGCAGGCGATACGTGCCTTCGTCCCGCTGGCGAAGATGTTTGGGTATGCAACCGACCTGCGGAGTGTGACGCAGGGGCGGGGCACGTTTACGATGGAATTTCATCATTATGCGGAGGTAGATCAACAGCGGATGGACGCCATCATGTATGGCGGAGGCTAGTAAGCGCAGTAAAGTCATATCATCCGAAAGGAGCGAGAAATGGCGAAGGAGAAATTTGAACGTACAAAGCCACACGTCAACGTGGGCACTATCGGGCACATTGATCATGGCAAGACGACGCTTACCGCGGCTATGACCAAGGTGCTGTCCTTCAAGGGGCTGGCCGAGTACAAGCCCTACGAGGAGGTGGCGAAGGCTGACGTGAAGATGTTCCGCCGTGATGCGACGAAGATCTTGACCGTGGCCATTGCGCACGTCGAGTACGAGACGGAGAAGCGGCACTATGCTCATATTGACTGCCCCGGCCATCGGGACTATATCAAGAACATGATCACCGGGGCGGCGCAGATGGACGGAGCGATCCTGGTCGTCTCGGCGGCGGACGGCCCGATGCCGCAAACGCGGGAGCACGTACTCCTGGCCCGTCAGGTGAACGTGCCGGCCATCGTGGTCTTCCTGAATAAGGTGGACTTGATGGATGATCCGGAATTGCTGGAACTGGTCGAGTTGGAGTTGCGGGAACTGCTCGATGGTTACGGCTTCCCCGGCGACGAGACGCCCATCGTGCGCGGGAGCGCTCTCAAGGCGATGCAAAGCGAGAGCACCGATCCCGATGCGCCCGAGTATCAGTGCATCTGGGAGTTGATGCGGGTGATAGATGACTACATCCCGACCCCGGTGCGTGAGGAGGATAAGCCGTTCCTGATGCCCATCGAGGATGTGTTCTCGATCAAGGGGCGTGGCACGGTTGTCACCGGTCGTGTCGAGCGGGGCACGCTGTTGCCGATGACCGAGGTCGAGATCGTCGGGCTGCGGGAGAGGCCACGCAAGACGGTGGTCACCTCGATGGAGATGTTCCACAAGACGCTTGACAAGGTCGTGGCGGGCGACAATGCCGGGTTGCTGCTGCGAGGTGTGGATCGGGATGAGGTGGAACGAGGCCAGGTCGTCGCCGCTCCGGGCAGCATCACGGCTCATCGGCACTTCATGAGTGAGGTGTACGTGCTGCGCAAGGAAGAGGGTGGCCGTCATAAGGCTTTCTTCAGCGGTTATCGCCCTCAGTTCTATATCCGCACGATGGACGTGACGGGGGAGATCCGCCTGCCGGAGGGCGTCGAAATGGTGATGCCGGGCGACAACGTCAATCTGGAAGTGGAGTTGATCGAGCCGGTCGCCATTGAGGAGGGTTCCCGTTTCGCCATCCGTGAGGGCGGCCTGACCGTCGGTGCAGGTGTCATCACCAAGATTCTGGACTAGGTGGCAGGAGTATGGCCAAGCAGAGGATCCGCATCAGGTTGAAGGCTTACGATCACCGCGTGCTCGATGAGTCGGCCAAGCGCATCGTGGAGACGGCGGAGCGCACAGGCGCTACGGTGGTGGGACCTGTACCGCTGCCGACCAAGATCGAGCGCTTTACCGTGCGTCGTTCAACTTTCATTGACAAAGATTCGCACGAGCATTTCGAGATCCGCACCCACAAGCGACTGATTGACGTTATCGAGCCGGACAACAAGACTATTGATTCCCTGATGCGGTTGAATCTGCCGGCCGGTGTAGATATCGAAATCAAGTTGTAGCAGGCGGCGGAGGCTGATGAGGAGGAGGGAGGAGGAAGTCTGCTCTCTCCTCCAAATTGTGTCTTCCGACGTAGGGATGATGCGGCTATTGCCCAGAGCCAGCAGTCCCCTGAGGAGGTGTTGATGAAGGCTATCTTGGGCAGAAAAGTTGGGATGACTCAAATATTCAACGAACAGGGCGAGGCCATCCCGGTGACGGTCATCGAGGCCGGGCCATGCTACGTGGCCCAGGTCAAGATGCCTGAGCGGGATGGGTATCGTGCCGTGCAACTCGGCTTCGAGGAGGTGAAACCTCGGCGGTTGAGCGGCGGCGAGAAGGGACACTTGGCACGTAACAAGTTGCCCCCGCTGCGCCATCTGCGGGAGTTTCGCCTGCGGAAGGACGAGGAGGTCGAGGAGGGGCAGCGCATCCTGGTAGACGTTTTTGAGGTTGGCGATCGGGTGGACGTGGTAGGTATCTCTAAGGGACGCGGCTTCGCCGGTGTGGTCAAACGGCACGGCTTTGGGGGCGGCCCCAAGACGCACGGTCAATCGGACCGGCATCGCGCACCGGGGTCCATTGGCGCCACCACCAATCCCGGTCGGGTGTGGAAGGGGCAGAGGATGGCCGGGCGCATGGGCGGTGTCCGGGTGACGGCGCAGAATTTGCGCGTGGAGTTGGTGGACCCAGAGCGAAATCTGCTGGCGGTGCGCGGCAGTGTGCCCGGTGCCAAGGGTGGGCTGGTGATGATCAGGCAGGCCCGCAAGTCGAGAGAGTTGGCAAGACGACGAGGCGAGTAGAGGGAGAGCAATGGTCGTTCCGATGTACAACACCAAAGGAGAAGAGGTCGGCCAGGTCGAACTGCGTTCCGACATCTTCGAGGTTCCCATCAATGTGCCGTTGATGCATCAGGCGTTGGTGCGTCAACTGGCGAACGCTCGCCTGGGGACACATAAGACGAAGTCACGTGGTGAGGTGAACCGCACCAAGGCCAAGTGGTACCGGCAGAAGGGTACCGGACGGGCGCGCCATGGCAGCCGCAACGCTCCTCTCTTTGTCGGCGGTGGGGTGGCCCACGGGCCGAAGCCACGCAAGTACACTAAGAAGATGCCGCGCAAGATGCGCCGTGCTGCGCTGCGCAGTGCGCTTTCGGTCAAGGCAATGGAGGATCAGATCGTCGTGCTGGACGCGCTGGAGATGGAAGCGCCCAGGACGAAGGAGATGCTCGCGGTGTTGAGGAACCTGGGGTTGGATCAACGTGTGCTGATCTTGCTGCCTGAGCGGAATGAGCCGGTGGAGAGATCGGTGCGCAACCTGCCACAGGTGAAGACGTTGCGAGCCAGTTACCTCAATGTCCGTGATCTGTTGGGATACGATTACGTGTTGATGCCGTTGGGCGCGCTGCAGGTGATTGAGAGTATTTTGGGATAGGTGAATTATGAATCCCTATCAAATTATCATCCGACCGATTGATACGGAGAAGACGCGCTATCAGGCCTCGGAGTTAGGACAATACACGTTCGAGGTGGACCGGCGCGCGAATAAGATCCAGATAAAGCAAGCCATCGAGGCTATTTACGGTGTAGACGTTGTGGCGGTTAATGTGATGAATATGCCGGCCAAGGTTATTAAACGACGCGGACGCCGTCGGGTGGTGCGCCGCTCGCCGTGGAAGAAGGCGGTGGTCACCCTGGCGGAGGATCAGCGGCTAGGCGTATTTGAAGGGGTGTAGTATGGGAATCAAGACGTATAAACCGACCTCACCCGGCCGGCGGGGTATGACGGGCTCGACTTTTGAGGAGATCACGCGCACGGAACCGGAGCGCAGTCTGCTACGCCCATTGCGCAAGCGGGCCGGTCGCAATACGCAGGGACGCATCACAGTGCGTCATCGAGGTGGGGGGCACAAGCGACAGTACCGGCTGATTGATTTCAAGCGCGATAAGGTGGGCATTCCTGCGCGAGTGAGGAGCATCGAGTATGATCCCAACCGCTCGGCTCGTATCGCGTTGCTGGTCTACGCCGACGGTGAGAAACGGTACATTATTGCACCGCTGGGGTTGCAGGTGGGTGACACGGTGATGAGTGGTGAGGATGCGGAGATTCGTGTGGGAAACGCGCTTCCGTTGGCGCGTATCCCACTCGGCACGCAGGTGCATAACATTGAGTTGTATCCGGGGCGCGGGGGACAGATGGTGCGTTCGGCCGGTACCTCGGCGCAGGTGTTAGCCAAGGAGGGGGACTACGTAACGTTGCGCCTCCCTAGCGGCGAGGTGCGGTTGGTGCGTAAGGAGTGTATGGCCACCATCGGTCAGGTGGGCAATGTGGATCACGGCAACATTAAGTTGGGCAAGGCCGGTCGGAAGCGCTGGTTGGGGTGGCGCCCGGCGGTGCGTGGCTCGGCTATGTCGCCTCGTGACCATCCTCACGGCGGCGGTGAGGGCCGAACGCCGATCGGTATGCCGGGTCCCAAGTCACCCTGGGGCAAGCCGACGCTGGGGAAGAAAACGCGGCGCAATAAAGCCACCGACAAGTATATCGTGCGCCGGCGCGGCAAGCGACGACGGTAGGAGCGCGGTAACTGCGCCCGTATATGGAAGTGGGGAGGTGGATAATGTCACGATCGCCGTTGAAGAGACCGACGCCCTATGTAGATCAGAAGTTGTTGCGGAAAATTGAGGAACTGAATCAGATGGGGGAAAAGCGTCTGATCCGTACTTGGTCTCGGTCTTCGACGATCTTTCCGCAGATGATTGGGCATACTATTGCTGTTCACGATGGTCGGCGGCATGTGCCGATCTATATAACCGAGGATATGGTGGGGCATAAGTTGGGTGAGTTTGCCCCCACCCGCACCTTTCGAGGCCATATTGTGAAGGAGAAGAAGGGCCGGGTGCGGAGGAAGAAGTAAGCAGACGATACGGAGAGGGCTAGGATGGGCACAGAGGTAGTGGCCCGGGCGAAGCACGTGCCGATATCGGCGCGCAAAGTTCGACGGGTGATTGATGAGGTGCGCGGGTTGAGTGCCGAGGAGGCGTTGGAGGTGTTGCATTTCATGCCTCACTCGGCGGCTCGTCCGGTCGCAAAACTGATCCGCTCTGCCATCGCGAATGCGGAGCAGAATTTCGAAATACCGCGTGATGAGTTATACGTATCCCGTATCGTGGCCGATGAGGGGCCGGGTGTGATGCCCGGAAAGGGCTTGCGACCGCGCTTTGGTGGGCGCGGCCGCTGGCGACCAATCCGTAAACGCTCTTCGCACATTACGGTGGTGCTGGAGGAGGAAGAAGTTTCAGAGGAGGAATGATTTGGGACGCAAGGTTCATCCCTATGGCTTCAGGCTTGGAGTGATTCGAGATTGGAAGGCGCGCTGGTACGCAGAGGGCGAGGATTACGCCAACCTGCTGCATGAGGACCTGAAGATTCGAGGGTTTATCAGGGACGTTGTGGGGCGTGCAGGCATCTCTCGTATTGAGATCGAACGCTCACCGAATCAGGTTTCGGTCACGATTTGGACGGCGAGACCCGGCATTGTCATCGGGCGCAAAGGGACTGCGGTCAAGATGCTGCGCAAAGAATTGGAGAAGATGACAGGCAAGCGTGTCTCGGTGGACGTGCAGGAGGTGGAGCAGCCCGAACTGGACGCCAAGTTGGTGGCGGAGAACATCGTGGCCCAATTGGAGCGGCGCATTTCTCACGGTCGGGCGATGAAGCGGGCGGTGCAGGCAGCGATGCGCGCCGGCGCGCAAGGGATTAAGGTGATGTGCAAGGGGCGTCTGCATGGAGCCGAGATGGCGCGTCAGGAATGGCAGCGCGATGGGCGGGTGCCGTTGCAGACACTGCGGGCCGACATTGATTACGCCCAGGAAGAGGCGCACACTACTTATGGCCGTATTGGGGTGAAAGTGTGGATCTACAAGGGCGAGGTATTGCCTGAGGTAGAGGTACAGGAGGAGCCCTTCATCGTCTAGGCGCACGAGGGTCTTGACGGATTCCCCTTCCCGCTTTGGGAAGGGGCTGAAGGGTGCGAAGAGGGAGCAAGACGATGTTGATGCCAAAGCGGGTGAAGTATCGCAAACAGATGCGTGGCCGGATGAAGGGGAAGGCTACGCGCGGGAACACGATTGCGTTCGGGGATTACGGGTTGCAGGCTCTGGAGCCGGCGTGGATCACGTCGCGCCAGATCGAGGCAGCACGGCGGGCAATTGTGCGCCACGTGCGACGGCGCGGGAAGTACTGGATTCGTATCTTCCCCGATAAGCCGGTCACGGCCAAGCCGGCCGAGACTCGTATGGGCAAGGGCAAAGGGTCTGTTGATCACTGGGTGGCCGTGGTCAAGCCCGGCCGCATCATGTTCGAACTGAGCGGTGTGTCTGAGGAGATGGCACGCGAGGCGATGCGTTTGGCGTCTCACAAGTTGCCCATTAAGTGCCAGTTCGTAAAACGCGAAGGAACTTCTGCGGGAGAATAGGAGCAGGATGCAGGCACGCGAAATTCGTACCTGGACTACGGAAGAGATACAGAGACGCCTGGAGGAGGCCTACCGGGAATTCTTCGTCCTGCGCGGCGAAGAGGCTTCAGGTCGTCTGGAGGATTACAATCGGATAAGGGCGGTGAAGCGTGACATTGCCCGCATGAAGACGATCCTCCGTGAGCGCGAGTTGAGCGCCGAGTTGATCGAGGGGGAGGGGGATGGCGAGGGAACGGCGTAGACGGTTGACAGGTCGCGTGATGAGCGATAAGATGGACAAGACG
The DNA here is from genome assembly GCA_003648085.1 of Chloroflexota bacterium. Lineage (GTDB taxonomy): Bacteria > Chloroflexota > Anaerolineae > B4-G1 > B4-G1 > B30-G15. The sequence continues at coordinate 3,649 of QMOC01000009.1, read as the reverse complement.
GTGGTGGTGCGTGTCGAGCGCACGATGCGCCACCCGCGATATGGCAAGGTGGTGCGCCGGGTGAAGAAGTACAAGGCTCACGACGAGGAGAACCGATGTCGTGTTGGCGATTTGGTCCGCATCGTCGAATCTCGCCCGCTGAGCCGTGAGAAACGCTGGGTTGTGGAACGGATATTGAAGCGAGCCGCGGGCGAAGTGGCGGAGGCTGAACTATGATCCAGCAGGAAAGTCGTCTGCGGGTGGCCGATAACACGGGGGCGCGGGAAGTGCTCGTCATCCGAGTACTGGGCGGTTCCAGGCGGCGGTACGGCCGGGTGGGCGACATTGTTGTGGCGACGGTGAAGCAGGCCACTCCGACAGCGCAGGTGAAGAAAGGCGAGGTTGTACGGGCCGTGATTGTGCGCACGGCGAAGGAATACCGTCGCCCCGACGGTTCCAGTATCCGCTTCGACGACAACGCAGCGGTGATTTTGGATGGGATGAGCCGGAACCCGAAGGGTTCGCGCATCTTTGGGCCAGTAGCCCGCGAGTTGCGGGAGAAGGGTTTTATGAAGATTGTCTCGCTGGCTCCTGAGGTATTGTAGGGGCGGCGGTTGAGAGGAGCATGTAGAGTGGGCAATCGAATCAAGCAGGGTGATACGGTGGAAGTGATCTCCGGCGAGGACCGGGGAATACGGGGCACGGTACAGCGGGTCTTGCCGAAGAAGAACCGGGTCGTTGTCTCTGGGGTCAATATTGTCAAGAAGCATCAGCGACCTATCCGTGCCGGACGTGGCCAGGTTCAACCTGGTATCATCGAGTTCGAAGCCCCGATTCATCTCTCTAACGTAATGCTGGTGTGCCCACGGTGTAATCAGCGCACCCGTGTGGGATTCGCCTGGCAGGAGGATGGGCGTAAGGTGCGCGTGTGCAAGAGGTGCGGCGAGGCGATTGATTAGATTAGTAGGAAGGCGAACTGATGCAGCGTTTACGGAGGCTTTACTTAGAAGAGGTCCGGCCCGCGCTGATGAAGGAGTTCGGGTACCGGAATATTATGGAAGTGCCGAGCCTGCGAAAGATCGTGGTCAATGTGGGTGTGGGCGAGGCGCTGGAGAACGCTAAGGCGCTGGATCACGCAGTGCAGGACATCGCGACGATCACCGGGCAGCGGCCCGTGATCACCCGGGCGCGCAAGTCTATCGCCGGTTTCAAACTGCGGGAGGGCCGCGCTATTGGTGTTAAGGTGACACTGCGGGGAGAACGCATGTGGGCATTTCTGGACCGGTTGTGCAACGTGGCCTTGCCCCGCCAACGCGACTTTCGCGGTGTGTCCGATGTCTTCGATGGGCATGGAAACTTCACACTGGGATTGCGTGAGCAGTTGGTGTTTCCTGAGATTGACTACGACTCGATTGATAAGATACGGGGTATGGAAATCAGCATCGTGACCACGGCTCGCACGGATGAAGAGGGACGGCGGCTGCTGGAGTTGTTAGGGATGCCGTTCCGCCGCCGGGGTCGGTGATCTGAAGTGGAGAGGTAAGTTATGACGAGAAAGTGTCTGCCGATTCGAGAGACGCGGCGCAAGTACAAGGTGCAGGTGCGGAATCGTTGTAAGCGATGTGGCCGACCACGGGGATACATCCGGCGTTTCCAACTGTGCCGCATCTGCTTCCGGGAACTGGCTTTGAGGGGAGAGATCCCCGGCGTGGTGAAGTCGAGTTGGTGAGCAAACGGGAACGAGGTCTCATCTTATGACAGTATCTGATCCGATAGCCGATATGTTGACGCGTATCCGCAATGCCCTGGCGGTGGGGCATCCCAGTGTGCGCGTGCCTTCGTCCAAGATTAAGGTGGCGATCGTCAAAATCCTGAAGGACGAAGGGTTCATAGAGGATTACTATGTGACGAATGAGCGCCCGCAGCCACAACTGGTGATCAGGCTCAAGTACGTGGGCGAGAGAAAGGATCGCCGCCCGGTCATCACTGGATTGAAGCGCGTGAGCAAGCCAGGACGTCGCGTTTACACACGCGCGGCGGAGATACCGTGGGTGCGGAGCGGCATAGGGATAGCGATTCTCTCGACCCCTAAAGGGGTATTGACGGGACAGCAGGCCCGCCGTCTGGGAGTGGGCGGCGAAGTGCTGTGCTACGTGTGGTAGATATTTAGGGAGGCAGGTAGTGTCACGGATTGGTCGTATGCCCATTCCGCTACCCGAAGGGGTAAAAGTGGATATTCAAGGCAACCAGGTGACGGTGGCGGGGCCCAAGGGTACTCTCTCGCGCCGGTTCCATCCGGATATGGAGATCGTGTTGGAGGATGGGCAGTTGAGGGTGCATCGTCCGACCGATCAGCGGCATCATCGAGCACTGCACGGTTTGACCCGTTCGCTGCTGAATAATATGGTGATCGGCGTGACGCGGGGCTTCCAGAAGCAGTTGGAGATCCACGGCGTAGGGTATCGGGTGGACCTGCAGGGGGATGGTAGCCTGATGCTACAACTGGGCTTCTCCCACACTGTGCGTATTGCGCCACCCGAGGGGATCCGGTTTGAGGTTGAGCCTCGCTCAAAGCGGATCACGGTGAGCGGGATTGACAAGGAATTGGTTGGGCGCGTGGCGGCGGAGATCCGCGCCTGGCGGCCACCGGAACCCTATAAGGGCAAGGGTATTCGTTATGTCGGCGAGCACGTCCGCCGCAAGGCCGGTAAGGCTGGCAAGGTTGGGTAGATTTGAGATTGGTACTTGGAGATTTAAGATATGCCGGAAGTTAATCGTCGAGTGGCCCGTCTGCGGCGACACAGGCGTGTACGGAAGCGTGTGGTTGGGACGCCAGAGCGACCGCGGTTGAACGTTTTTCGCAGTCTGCGTCACATCTACGCTCAGGTGATTGATGACAGTCGGGGACATACGTTGGTTTCGGCTTCGACCATTGACCCGGAGGTGGAAGCGCAACTGAAGGGGTTGACGAAGACCGAGCAGGCTCGTGTGGTGGGCAGAGTATTGGCGGAGCGGGCGTTGAGCCGAGGCATCAAGAAGGTGGTCTTCGACCGCGGCGGCTACAAGTATCACGGCCGGGTGAAGGCTCTGGCAGACGCAGCCCGTGAGGGCGGGCTTGAGTTTTAGAGGCGCAACGGAGGCAGCATGGCCATAGGGGGTTTACGGGATCGCGAAGTCTTCGAGGAGCGAGAGGAACTTGACGAGCGTATCGTGGACATCACGCGGGTCGCCAAGGTCGTCAAGGGCGGGCGTCGCTTTAACTTCCGCGTGGTAGCGGTGGTGGGTGACAATCGTGGTCAGGTCGGCGTGGGAGTCGGCAAGGCGCGAGGTGTGCCCGATGCGATTCGTAAGGCAACGGAACGGGCACGGCGCGATATGCGGCCTATAGCGCTGGTAGGGACCACGATTCCGCACGAGGTGATCGGGCGGTGCGGTGGAGCGAGGGTGCTGCTCAGGCCAGCCGCGCCGGGGACGGGCGTGATCGCTGCCGGTGGTGTGCGTGCTGTATTAGAGGCTGTCGGCGTGCACGATGTGTTGACCAAGTCACTGGGCAGTTCCAACGTTCTTAACGTGGTGCGAGCGACGATGGATGGCCTGATGCAACTGCGTCGTGTGGAGGACGTGGCCCGTGAGCGAGGCGTGCCCGAAGTCAAAGTGATGCCCTTCTGGA
>QMOC01000008.1 GCA_003648085.1 Chloroflexota bacterium | reverse complement strand
TACGGCAAGCAGGGCCATCACTGTCTGGCTGCGCTATCTCTTATTCCCCGTGCTGCGGAACTATAGTCCGTAGCCCTGGGTGAGACGGGCAGGGGCATATAAGGGGCCGCCGATGCTCGGCGGCCCCTTCCTGGCGATGAAAGGGGCTTACTACTCTCCAAAACGCCGGGCCACTCACATTTGACAGCGGGTATGAAATGTAGTACAAATAATAAAAGCAAGGGGAGGCGGTGCCTATGACGTCACTCTAGAGCAGAGAAACCCGCGCGACGAGGAAATGTTTCACGTGAGCCACTGCTTCAAGACCAAGGAGGAGTTCGATGAAAGCGATGCATTTCAGACTCATTAGCCTGGGCTTGACGCTCACGATGCTGCTTGTGCTCTTCACGGCAAGCGTGGGCGCAACCACGGCTGAGAGGCCCGTTCCCCCCATACTTGCCGAATCCGCGCTGGAGACGCCGCCAACCCCGGAGCGTGAGAAAACACCACCACCGCCCAAGCCGCCCACGCCGGGCGCCAAACTGATGTCCGCCCTGGGCGCCGCCCCGACGACGCCACTGCCCCAGGCCGACTGCGCGCTGCTCGACGATCCTGCCAAACTGAGCCTTATGTCGGGCATATTCGAGACCAAATTGCTCATCGCCTGTGGGCGCGAGGAAGAACTGGGCCGAGTCAAGTCCTGGGCACCCGCCGCGCTGCCCTCGGCGCCTTTCGCGCTGGGCAACGACGTCCTGGTCAACGACCCGGCGGGCGAAACCCACCCCTCGGCCACCCAGAGCGAGACCAGCATCGCTCGCAACCCGGACACCGGCATCCTCTGCTCCGCCTACAACGATGCCTGGAGCGGCGTGATGCTGGGCACCGGCTCCACCGGCTTCAGTCACTCCCACGACGACGGCGCGACCTGGGTAGATCACGGCTCGATTGGCCCCGATTCCTGGGGGGACCCCACCATCGTCTGGCGGCGCAAAGACGGCCACTTCTATCACTCTGCGCTGCACACCAACGGTGTGGGGCTGTGGGACCTGGGCGCCGGCTGCACCTCGTCCACCTTCGTCGGCATGATCTACGCCGGCCTCACCGACATGCCTCATATGACGGTGGACAACAATCCCGCCAGCCCCTACTACGGCCGTCTCTACACGACCTGGACCGACTGGATTGACGGTCACATCTACGTCACCACCTCCGATGACGCCGGCGCTACGTGGTCTGTGCCGGTGGACATCAGCGGTCATGCTGTCGTCCAGGCCGCCTGGCCTGCCGTGGATCCGGTCAACGGTGACGTCTACGTCGCCTGGGTCCACTGGGACGTCACGCCCGATACCATCGACATCGAGGCGGTGCGTTCGACCGACGGCGGCGTGACCTGGAACTACATCACCAACCCGATGAGCAACCAGTGGAACCCCCGCGATGCGACCGCCACCACCACCTGTGGCCGCAATGCCCTCAACGGGAATATCCGTTACTGGCCCGCTCCCCAGATCGCGGTGGATCATAACAGCAACCTGCACGTCGTCTACTCCTACGACCCTGACGGACAGGACTTCGGCGACGTGGTCAACGTCTACTACCGCCGCTCGACGGACCGGGGAGCCACCTGGGGACCCGAAATCCAACTCAACGACGACGCCACCGCGACCGACCAGTGGTTCCCCGCCCTGGCCGTCGCCGACAACGGGACGGTCGGTGCCTTTTGGTACGACCGCCGGCTGGATGCGGCCAATAACTTTATGTTCGACTACTACAAGGCCGTTTCGTACGACAACGGAGTCACCTTCCGGCCCAACGTGCGCGTCAGCGATGTCTCCTCCCCCGTGGTGCTCGACCCCAACCTGGCCGTCTGCTATCATAGCGACTACGAGACCAGTGCGGCCGGCAACGGTCGCTTCTACATTCAGTGGTCCGACGACCGGCGTGGCGACCCGGATGTCTGGCTGGACACCGAACCGTTTCTTTCGGACGGCATCTACGGCACCGTCTACGACGCGACCACGCTGCGCGGCCTGCCTGGGGCCCGGCTCTGGGCCACCCTCCAACCCACCGGTACGCTCTATTTCGGCACTGCGGACGCGGGTGGCTACTATGAGATCTATGCACCGCCGGGGACCTACGATGTCACCGCCATGGCCTACGGCTACCAGCCCCACACCATCATTGGCATCACCGTCAGCAGTTGGGCCCAGGTGGACTTGCCCCTCGACCCGGCCGGCTTTTACGTCGTCGAGGGCACCGTCACCGACGCGAACACCGGCTATCCGGTGCGCGCCCACATCACCGTCCTGGGCGCCCCCGTCAGCCCGCCCGCGCCGGACAACGAGGTCTGGAGCGACCCCTTCACCGGCTACTACAGCCTGACTCTGGCCAGCCTGGTCACCTACACCTTCCGCGTCGAAGCGGTCGGCTACCTGCCCGAAGAGCGCATCATCGGCCCGCTGACCGGCGACGCCAGCGAGGACTTTGCACTCCAGCCCGATCTGGCGACCTGCACCGCACCGGGGTACGAGGTGTTTGGCTTCATTGAGGACTTCGAGAACGGCGTCCCGCCGGCCGGCTGGAGTGTGCTGGACAACACGGGTAACGGCTACTACTGGGACACCAACACCTTCTGGGGTGTGGACAACCTGACCGACGGTGGCGGTGAGGCAGCGCACTCGCCTGCTCCCTGGGCGGGACCGGCCTACGACACCGAACTGCGCACGCCCATCCTGGACGTTGCCACCCTGCCGACCACCACGCTGCGCTACCGGGCCTCCTATGACGATGTATCCGATTACAATTGGCCGGGAATTGACTGGCTGGATCTGGACGTCAGCACCAACGGTGGGGGGACCTGGACCAACGTGCTGCACTGGGACGAAGGTCACGGCGGCTTTTTGGGCCTCCCTAGCGAACTGGTCGAGGTGGACCTGTCGCCTTACCTGAGTGGCAACAACAACGTGATCCGCTGGCACTATTACGGCGAGGATCTCGGCGGTGGGACCTATTATGGCCACTATGCCCAGATAGACCAGGTGCGCATGACCGGCTGCCGGGTTACCAGCGGGGCTGCCATCCTGGAACCAGAGTCCATCCAGGCCGAGGGCTGCCCCTGCACGCCGCAGATCCACGAGATCACCTTCGTCAATCACACCGGTTTCGACGACGAGGTGTTCATTGACTACGCTACCAGCCCCGGCGTGACCGTACTCGAGATACCTTCCACATTGGGCGTGGTCCCCAACGGCGGTACCCGAGCCTTCGAGGCCCTCGTCAAGATAGACAGCGATACACCACCCAGCACCACCGTCTTCGTCACTGTCACCGCCTCTCTCGCCAGCCACCCGGCCTTCTCGGACATGACGGTCATCGAGAAACACGCCGTCATAGGCACCTGGGAGGCGCGGGCCGTCTCGCCTCATCCCTCAATGGATGGCGCTGTCATCGAGTACGCCGGATTGACCTACAACGTCGGCGGTTTGAACAGCGGCGGTGCAGTGGACATCTACGACCCGACCACCGATTCCTGGACCACCGGTGCGCTGGAACCGACCCCCGTCATCACCTTCCCCGTGGACGCCTGCTTTGGCTATAACGCGGTCGGCGATCCGGTCATCCTTCTGCTGCCCGACACAACGGGCAACGTCGTCGGCGTCTGGCACCGCTACAACATCGCGACCGACAGTTGGGATACGCCGCCTATACCGGCTCCGCTGCCGGCGAACGGCATCTGGGCGCACGACATCGTCGTAGACCGCGCCAACAACGTCTGCTACATCACCGGCGGCGCCAACGCGCCCGGCGGCGGCAACCTGACCACACTGTACGAGTATCATCCCGATACCAACACGGCGGCTCTCCTGGGCAACTTTACCCATATCCCGGCCGGTTTCGACTTTCATGCCGGCTGGTTCGTGCCCTGGATCGGCGCTGCAGGCGCGGTCTGTGTGGGCGGTGGTGTAGATTTTAACGATGTCGTCTACGCCGACACCCAGTGCTACGACATCGCCGCCGCCACCTTTAACCCACCCAACGCCGACCTGGGCCCGCTGCCTGAGCCGTGGTGGGGTATGGCCGACATGGAGAAAGAGCACGACGGCGACCCCCAACTCTGGATCGCCAACGGCATAGATGCGGTCGGTTTCCTGCTGCAACGCTCGGCCTACTTCAGTCTGGCGGCCGGCGCTTTCGCCTACGGCCCTGACCCCGCCTATAGCGTCTATCGCGTGGAGGGGGACAACCAACTGGGCAACATCTACGTCGTGGACGGCTCGACCGGGGGCCTCAACCCCAGCACCCTGCACGAGCAACTGGTGCAGTGCCCAGACTGCGAGTGCCGGCTGGAACTGGACAAGACGGGCCCCGACTGGGTCTACTCAGGCGACGTGGCTGGCTACACCATCGTCATCGGCAACACCGGTGAACTGGCCGTCACGCCGACCCTGACCGATGTCATCCCCGCCGGCACCGTCTACGCCGGCAACCTGTCCTGCGGCGGCTACAACTGCTTCTACGACGCCGGAGATGACGCTGTTTACTTCTACGACGCCATCGCGCCGTACAGCGCCGTCACCCTCACCTTCGACGTCACCGCCACCGCCCCTATCTCCACCATCGTCGTCAACACCGCCACCCTCTCCTACTGCGGCAGGGAACTGGTGGATACGCACGAGTTCCACGTCGGCCCTCTGCCGGACCTCACCTGGGAGAAGAACGTCTACATCAACGGTGACCGGATGGGTGCGCCCGAGGACGGCCCCTTCACCGTCGCGCCTGGTGACACGGTGGAGATCGTGGAGACACTGAACTACACCGGTACCCTGCCGCTCTTCACCTACATCTACGAGGACTGGGACGGCTACCCGGTGGAGATCGCAAATGAGGTCCATACCATCGGCGCGGTGGGTCAGTTGCCCGGCGGTATCTATGGCTGGGGCGTCACCCTGATACCCGGCCGGAGCGAGACGCTGACCAAGACCTTCCACGTCACCGATACCGGCGTCATCACCATCTGGGAGTGGCTGCAGCCCGACCACTGGATTCTCCCCTACGGTCGGGACGTCGTCCTGCAAGGGCCGCAGACAGCCTGGGAGAAAGAGGTCTACGTCAACGACGCGCTAATTGGCACCTTCCCGGCCACCGTCGTCGCCGGCGACACCGTCGAGATCGTTGACCGGGTCTGGATCACCCACACCGCCCCCGTCACATTCACGCTGGTAGAGACCTGGACCGAGTCGCTGGACCTGGTGGACTGGACCAGCGGCACCGGCAGCGTCGTCGCCACCGCCAACTCACTAACCTGGGAGGCGACGGATGTCGCGCCGGACACATGGCACGTGCTCACCAAGACCTTCCCCGTCCTGACCGCCACCCGGGGTACCGACGTCATCACCGAGAGCCTGTGGGTGGAGAACGCCGACCCACAACCGGACGATTGGGTGATCCAGTTCAACTACTGTCACTACGGCGTGACGCTCGAGCCACCCACTGATGCCCAAAGCGGCGCGCCCGGCACGACGGTGACCTACACGCTGCGGGTGACCAACACCGGCAACTGCACCGATACCTTCGACCTCTCCCCAAGCGGGGGCGCCTGGCCGGTGGACCTGCCGCGTAGCGTCGGGCCGCTGGCAGGAAGTGCAGGGGCCGACGTGGAGGTCACGGTGGACATCCCGGCTACTGCGGCGGATGGCGACGACGACACCGTCATCATCACCGCCGTCTCGCAGAGCGATGGGACCAAGTCGGCCGGCAGCGTTCTGACGACGACGGCGGTCGTGACCTGTCGCGCCGTCTACCTGCCCCTCGTGATACGGAACTACAGTCCGTAGTCTTGCTTAGGGCGGAAGCGTAAGGGGGCCACCGATGTTCGGCGGCCCCCTTCTAGATCAGAGTGTTCGGCTCTCGTCATCGTATTCACACCTTTCGGGATGGCGGGGACAAGTTGGACCTCTTCGTGATGGACCTGGAGGGGGACGTCCTAGCGTGGTTCCAAAGTGCGGTTATCTCACGAAAGAGGAGACCTGGGCAAGCCGTAGTTAGCCGGGCAATGCAGGATTCAGCCAGCCGGCCAGTGCGCGGATGTCTGGCTCAGTCTACCCTCCTTCCAGCAATCCGCTCGTACAGCCTCTTTGTCTCGACCGAGGGTTCGATGCCCAACTCTCGCCTGAGGATCTCCCGGCACCGATGGTATTGCGCCAGCGCCTCAGAACGCCGGCCTGCCTGGACGTAGCAGTGTATAATGAGCCGGTGGACATCCTCCCGCAGTTCATCCACTTCCAGGGCACGCCTGTACCAGGTGATTGCCCCCTCGAACTCCCTCCGCGCCTCATAGCATCGCCCAACCCCGATAAGCGCCTCAACGTACATCTCCCGGAGCGCCTCCCGCTTTGGCACGCACCACACCCGCTGCACCTCGGGCAGGAAATCCCCTCGGTAGAGCGCTACCGCGCGCCGCCATAGGTCCTCCGCCTGCCAATCGTAGGGTGGTAAGAGCCGGGCTCGCTCAACCAGGGCCTCGAACTCCTCGACGTCGAACCAGTAATCCACGTCGCCCAGACGGTATTGCCCTCCTTCAACCACTATGGTGTCGGCGCCCACGGCGCGGCGCATGCGGTAGAGTGTGGTGTGAAAACTGTTCCTCATCTTCCTCACGGACAATTCAGGCCAGAAGATCACACCGATAGCATCCCGCTCCAGGGGTCCGTGCAGGATGATGTAAAAGAATAACTCCTTAACCATAGCCGCCTGCCATTCGGATGAGGAGATCGAGTGGCCGTCACGGACGACCCGTCCCCCGCCAAAGGCGTAGATTTCCAGGCGGCCTACCACACCTTCTTTCTCCTTCGCGCCAACTTGCACCAGGTCTTCCGCGAAGGCCCTCAACTGTTGCCCCCTCTCGGCGATAGCACGGCAGGTCGCTACGCCTTCGGCGATGCCGAGCCTCAAAAGATCCTGGGCGTGTTGCCCTTCCACGACCGCGAACTGATGCGTGCCGATCTCATCCGCCAGATCCAGCGCCCGGCGCAACTCCGCCACAGCCTGCGGTCTATTCCCCGCCAGCAGATGGGCCTTAGCCAGCAGGAAATGGGATCGGGCCAATTCGCGCTTTGCCTGCCGCTGCTCCAAGAAGCGCAAAGCCTCTGAGAGGAGACGTAGACCCGCTTCGACCTCACCGCTTTCGGCCAGCGCAATCCCCTCGGTCGCAAGCAGCAATCCGCGCGCCTCGAAATCTAACCCCTTTTCTTCAGCCAACTGACGTGCTTCCCTCAACAGGGCGCGCGCCCGTATGTAATCTCCCTGCCAGCGGTACATGTCCGCCTGCGCTGCCAGGGTATAGAATGCCAGACCAGGCTCGCTCTCCTGTGCTATTTGCCAGCCGGCATTGTAGAGGGATTCGGCACGTTCGTAAGCCCCAACATCACGATAGAGGTCGGCCATCCCCACCGAGATATAGGCCTGGTACCGCAAATCGTCCCCGCGTCGCGCTGCCGCCAGTCCCTCCTCGTACAGTGCCAGCGATTCACGATACTCCCCACGCAGGTAGTGGAGATAACCCAGATTGTTAAGCACTCCCGCGAGTGGCACCGGTGCACCCAGCCGACGGCGTATGGTTATAGCCTCGTTCAGATGGACCGCTGCCTCATTGAGGCTCCCCAGGCTAATAAAAGCGTGCGCTATATCTTGTAATAGATTGGCTACGTCGTAGGGGCTGCCAACCTGCCGAAACAGCGCCAGCGCCTCTTGCAGTTCGGCGATCCCCTCAGCGAGACGGCCAAGCCCGACGTAGGCTCTCCCGATGAGCCGCTGTGCCTCCGCTCGTTCTACGACCCCGTCTTGGCCCAGCATCTCCAGTGCCGTCTGCGCCTCTACGATTGCCTCCTCGTAGCGGCCTTCAAACAGTGCCAGCGTCGCACGTTGGTTGTGCACCCTGGCCAATCGGGCCATATCTCCCCGGGCGGCGAACCCGGCCTCGGCGTGGGCCAGCGCCTGCCGCGCCCGCTTGTAGTCATAGCGGTCGGTGAGCACCCTGCTTTGATAGAGTGATAGCCACGGAGCCTGGGTTCTGACTTCCTCCGGCAACGCCTCCGCCCAGCGCAGGAGTGTCTCGACTCGCCCCCGCGTGAACCATTCCATCGCCACCCGCTCCATCAGTGCCGTCGCGTCTGGATAGTCCTCGGCGGCCAGATAGTGGTACACTGCCTCTTCAACGTCGTTATCCCGCTCGAACCTCTCTGCTGCGCGTCGGTGCAGTTCAGCGTAGTGGGCCGGGTCGCGCCGGCGTAACTGCTCGCACAGGAAGTCACGGAACAGGTTATGGTAGCGATAGGTTGCCACAGCCCCTTTTCCAAAACGGGTGATGAATAGGTTGCGCCGCTCCACCTCCGCCAGCAAAGCACGCGGATTTCTGATCTGCAGAACCTGGTGGCACAGCCGTGGCGACATCTCGCGCAGCACAGCCGAGGTACGCAGGAAATGCTGAATCTCGGGCGGCTGCCGGTTCAGCACCTCTGTGGCAAGGTAACCGTATGTCCCGGCGGTGGCTCTCTCCACATCGCGCAAGGTGGCCTTTGCCTCGTCGTGCAGGAGGTCGGCCAGCAGCAAGACGCCGGTGATCCACCCTTCGGAGTTGGTAGCTATCGCTTTCGCTTGCTTTTCGGACACCTCGATCCCCGATAGTCGTAGAAGGTCCTGGATCTCTTGAGGCGCGAAGCGCAGATCCTGGGCCGTCAGACCAACAAGTTGGCGCTTGGCAACCAGGCGTGTGACGGGGACATCGGGCAGCACGCGGCTGCCCAGCATCAGGTGACAGTTGAAGGGGAGGACTTCGAGCAAACGGTGGACGAACGTTCGGATGCCGAAGGCACCGTCCAACGCCTCGTAGTTATCCACCACGACGACGAAGGGGGTCTCGATCTCGAGCATCTCGTTGACCAACTCTCCCACAACGACGGTTGGGTCGCGGAAGAGGTCGCCAACCACGGAAGCCAACGCCGCTCTGGTGCGCTTGCCGAAGCCTAGGAATCGCTCACCGATAGCACCTACCAGGTACTCGATGAAGGTGCCCAGGTCGCGGTCGTGCTCGTCGGCGGTGTACCAACACACCGGCACAGGGCTGTGCTGCGCGAAGTCCACCAGCGCTGAAGTCTTGCCGTAGCCAGCCGGAGCGGAGACGAGCGTCAATTTGCACTCGAGCCCTCGCTCGATAGCCTGGCACACCTGCGGCCGGTGCAAGAGGCCAGCAGGACTCGGTACTAGCAGTTTGGAACGGACGAGGGTAAATCCAAAAGCAACCAATGTTTTAGATGTTCCTACGGTCGCTCGTTCATCAGATTGCGGATAACCAGTTTGCGGTGCAAAGCGCGACGGAGGCCCCGATTTATCGGGGATTTCCCGGCTGAAGCCGGGCCTCCGACCTTGCTTCGCACCGAGCATTAACTACACGGAGTATATCACAGTTCTAAAGAAGCAAAAAGCCGCGCTACCCGCCCCCCGGCTCTGTCATATTCTTCGCTGGGATATGGTTGCGGCCTGCGGCAACCTGTGGTATCCTTCGTACTGGACGCTCGATACCAGCATCCAGCATCAAGTATCAAGGAAGGAGCAACGATGGCACGCTTACACGAGTATCAGGGAAAAACACTTCTGGCACAAAAGGGCATCCCTATTCCTCGGGGTCGGGTGGCCAGCACGCCCGATGAAGCGCGTGGGATTGCAACCGAAATCGGCGGGCCGGTCGTGGTGAAGATCCAGGCCTGGGTGACCGGGCGGGCCGACCTGGGCGGCATCCGTTTCGCCGAGACGCCCGATGAGGCAGCGCAGGCCACGGCCGATATGCTAGGAATGCGAGTGGGCGGCTTCACCGTCGAGAGGGTGATGGTGGAGGAGAAACTCCCCATCGAGCGGGAGTTCTACGCCGGCGTCATCGTCAGCGACCGGGAACGGGCACCGGTGGTGATGTTCTCCAGCGTCGGAGGCACCGGCATCGAGGAGATTGCCCGCCAGCACCCGGATGCCGTCGCCAGCACAGTGGTGGACATCGAGCACGGTCTGCGGGATTACCAGGCCCGCAACCTGGTGCGGCGCACGGGCATTCACGGTCGTTTGCAGCGAAACCTGGCCGGGCTCCTGGTGAAACTGTATGACGTGGCCCGTACCTGGGAGGCCCGCGCGGCTGAGATCAATCCGCTGGTGCTGACGACCGACGGCAAACTGGTGGCCGCTGACTGTCGCATCACGGTGGACGACTACGCCGTCTTCCGCCACAAGGACTTGGGGATCACCTTCGCCCGCGAGTTGGACCGCCCAGCGACGGAATTGGAGCGCATCGCTTACGCCGTCGAGGAGGGGGACTACCGAGGCACCTTCTACTTCATCCAGATGATCGAGGATTTCCAGAAGGGAGAGGGGGTCATCGGTTTCCACGGCGCGGGCGGCGGCGGCTCGATGATGAGCATGGACGCGGTGATCAACGAGGGGTTCCGCATCGCCAACTTCGTGGACACCTCCGGTAACCCACCGGCCAGCAAAGTCTACCGGGCCGCCCGCATCATCCTCAGCCAGGGACCGATTGACGGCTACTTCGGCTCCGGTTCGGGGGTGGCCAGCCAGGAGCAGTTCCACTCCGCCCGGGGGCTGGTGAAGGCGTTTCTGGAGGAACCGCTGACGGTACCGGCCGTCATCCGGCTGGGTGGCAACGCCGAGGACAAGGCGGTGGAGATTCTGGAGCGGGTCAACGGGGTCGTCCCCGCGCCGGTGGAGGGATACAAGAAGGATGACTCCCCTCAGTTCTGTGCCCGGCGGCTCAAGGCATTGGTGGAGAGTTACACCCCGCCGGCCGAAAAACCGGAGGGGCGCAAGAAGCCGGTCGCGCAGCGGCCCTACACCTTCAAGACAGTGACCGGCGGCACAGTGACCTTTGATCATGCCGTCTGTGCCACCTGCGAGAGCAAGATTTGTGTGAGGGAGTGCGTGCCGCAGATACTCGCGCTCAACGAAGAGGGCTGCCCCGTGTTGAACATTCCACTTGAGGAGGCAGAGAAGGGGCGCTGCATCGAGTGCCTGGCCTGCGATGTGGAGTGCTATTTCCAGGGTGCGGGTGGAGGATACGTAGAGTTGCCCATTCCCGGGTTGGACGAGTACAGGGCAAAGAAGCGGATGAAATAGGTCAGTGCTGTTGGAGCAGATTGGCGCGGCGGGGGGAGTTGCGCTATAATTGCATTATGACCCAGTGGCATCGTCTCCGTCTATGGTTTGCGCTGGCGCTGGCTGCGGTGCTCATCGTCGCTGGAGCACTGTGGTTACGAGGGACCTTGCCCCTCGGCACGGTTTCCACATCGCCCATACTCACGTCCCCGCCCACTCCTGATGGGACATCACCGCCCTCTGCCCCAACGCCCGCGGCCACAGCAGCCATCCCTTCCTCCTGGACCGGCGCCGGAGCGACCTTATTGTGGGTGGCACTGGGCATCGTGCTGGCCCTGGGCGTTGCCTTCATCGTCCTGCGCTGGTATCGTCGCGCCGCGTGATGAGTCGTTCGCACCTTCGTTATCTCGCTGCCGTTGGCCTGTTGGCGCTGGTTGCCTTTACAATACGCGCTGTGTCCCTCGACGCCCAGTCACTCTGGCGGGATGAAGTGGACGCGCTCCGTTTCGCCACCGCGCCCTGGTCAGAGATGCTTGCCACCTTCACCCGCCCCGGTTGGAACGGCCCGCTCTACTTCCTGCTCCTACGTGGCTGGATCACGCTCACCGGCACGAGCGAGTACGCAATGCGCTTTTTCTCGCTCACCTTCGGTGTTCTCTGCGTACCTCTGGTGTACGTGTTGGGTTGCCGCCTGTTCAACCGGCCTGTGGGCCTCTTTGCCGCGTTGCTGGTGGCTACCTCCCCCTACCTGACCTGGTATGGTCAGGAGGTGAAGATGTACACACTGGTGCCGGCCTTGGCTCTATCGGCGATTTACGGGCTGCGCCGCGCCATCGGAGGGGCGGGCTGGCAATGGTGGGCAGTGCAGGTTGTCGCTACCAGTCTGGCCTTCTACTCCCACATCCTGGCCGCCCTGCTGATACCGGTGCAGATATTGCTCTACCTCGCCTGGTGGCCCCGATCGCGCAAGCAATGGATAGGCGCATTGGTCAGCCTGGCCTGTCTCACTTTGCCTTACTTACCGCTGGTCGTTTGGCAGGCTCCGCTGGTGCTCCGGGCCCGTGAGACCGGCTTCTATCCCTACTCGCTGGGCGAAATGGCGCGGATTCTGCTCAACGGTTGGAGCATGGGGATGCTCGGTTGGGGCTGGCCCTGGGGCACAATATTAGTGGGGACGCTGGCCGTATGGGGGCTGGTGAGTTCCATCTTCCCCTTCAAGCGCAGGAGGAGGCCAGGGACGAGCAGGGACTGCTTCGCGCTGGTAGGCTGGCTAGTGACTCCGCTATTGGCCGTGTGGCTCATCTCGCTATGGCAGCCGCTCTTCACCGACCGCTATCTCATCTGGGCTGCGCCAGCCTTCTACTTGCTGGTCGCCATCGGGCTGGCATCCCTGTGGCGCTTCGAGGGTTGGGGCTATTGGGCGGTGGCGCTCCTGCTGAGCGTCATCCTCACCTTCAACGGCGTCAATCTGTGGCAGCAGGCTGCCGTCCCAATTAAGTCCGACTTTCGCGCGGCCGCCGCCTATGTGGCCGAGCATCGCACGTGCGATGAATTAATCATATTTCAGATCCCTTACGGCAAATACACCTTCGATTACTATTTCCCCGAGGATGAGTATCCCTGGGCCGAGGGTCTCTACACCAACCACCGCGCTCCGGATGGCTCTTACCTGATGAGCGAGCAAGAGGCCGCGCACTATATGCAGGAGATGACGGCAGGATACGACGCGATTTGGTTGATCGCCACCGAGACGGCGATGTGGGATGAGCGCGGGCTGGTGCAGGCGTGGTTGGAGGCCAATGCGCAGCGGGTAGACGAAGCACACTTCGCGCAGGTGGATGTGTACCGATACGTCAGATGAAACGTGAAATGATTGACTTCCAATTGACTGAAGAGCAGGAACTGATGCGCCAACTGGCGCATCGCTTCGCCGAGCGGGAGATCCGCCCGGTGGCCGCCGAGTACGACAAGAGCGAGGAGATGCCCTGGCCGGTGTATGGGAGATTCTGTCCATCGTGGCCGGCACGCAAGCCAAGCGTATGTACAAAGAGGGCACCGTGGATTCCGGCGTTATCGCTTGCAGCCAGGCCATCGGCCTCATGCGCGAGATCAAACCGGCAGCCGACGTCATTCAGGGGATGGTGCAGGAGGCGGTGGCGATACGAGAGCGATGGGGGCAGCGCAGGTAAAGGTCGGCAGCGATGTCGGCATCGGGGTCATGCCACCTGCCGACCCGGGATGGGCGGCCCCCCGGCGTAGACGGCAGTTATAGCCCGCGTGGGTGGCTGGCCTACTGCAGCCCCCGGATCTCAAAGGAATACCCCAGTAGCGACAGTAGGGCGGCTGAAGCATCGGGTTTGGAGTACTGAAGTTCGATCACCTGCGTCTGCCCCGGCTGAACTGTCCAGGGCAATGGTGGGGCCGCCATAATCAGTTCGCTCATTCCGGCGCTGGAACTCAGGCTGATGTCGCTCAACTCAACTGTGAGCGGCTCCCCCCCAGTGTTCTGTATCTCCCCCTCGATGATCAGCCTGTCGCCATCGTCGCTGAGGAAGGCGTCGGTGATGGTCACCTCAGCGTGGCCGGCCGGCACCTTCTCCGGCTCGTAGGGGATGCTCACGCTGGCCTGCAACTCCGAGCCCGGCCTGGGGCTGAAGGTCCAGATGAGCGCGGGACCGGCAAGTGTATCCGGCACCAGGTAGCCGGCTGTACCCTGCACCGTAGCGCCGGGGGCAATCTCCCCGCCGAGCGGGCCGTACTCCCCGGCGGCGCTGGCCGCAGGCGAAAGCAGGTATTTGTTCCCCACGCCATCCTGCAACTGCATGGTGAAGGCATTGGCATCCAGCGGCACCGCGCCCACATTCTCAACCGAGAACTCCACCAGGTAGTACATCGTCCCAGGCAAGAGGTCCGGCCCACTACGCTCGGCGTGGCCCTTGATGACCGTCACCTGCGCGTCGCCTACGCGCACTGCCTGGCCCGGCTGGGCCAACGTCCCGGAGGGCGGCTGAACCGGCTCGACCTCGGCGACGTAATCGGCTGTGGCGATCTGCCAGGTGCCTTCCTCCTTTTCTACAACCAGGGTCAAGCGGGGGTGAAATTGCTCAAAAACACTCGCCTCATCCGCCGCCACCTCCCGCCGCTCAACGAAGCGGAAGAGCAGCACCACACCGTTGGAGAGGCGCATCTTGATCTCGTCCCCCGGCTTCAGGTCGGCCAACAGGGTCTCGTTCGCAGGCAGAGGCTCCAGTCCCACGACGTAGTTGACCACCGTGCCGCAGATCCAAGCGGCGGTCCCCTCCTCAGCCCCCTCCGTGGGGGGAAAGGAGG
>QMOC01000007.1 GCA_003648085.1 Chloroflexota bacterium | reverse complement strand
GCCCTGACCATCTATGATATGGTGAAGGCGGTGGAACGGACGATGCGCATCGGAAATATCAGGCTGGTGTACAAGAGCGGGGGGAAGAGTGGGGAGTGGAGAGTGGAGAATGGAGAGGAGAGAGTAGAGAATGGAGAATGGAGAGGAGAGAATGGAGAGGGGAGAATGGAGAGGAGAGAGTAGAGAATGGAGAATGGAGAGGAGAGAATGGAGAGGGGAGAATGGAGAGTAGAGAATGGAGAATGGAGAGATTACGGTTAGGGTGAGGTTTTTTGCTGCTCCACGGGAGGCGTTGGGCACAGGCGAGATTGAGATGGAGATCCCGGCGGGGACGACGGTGGGGGAGTTGATGGGCCTGCTGATGGAGAGGTATCCGGCCTTGCGTCCCTACACCCGCTTCATCAGCGTCGCTGTGAACCGCGCCTATGTGGGGATGCAGACCGAACTGCGCGATGGCGATGAAGTCGCTTGTCTTCCACCTGTCGGTGGAGGGTAGTAGTGGTGCATTCGTAGAGGTGAGGTCAGTGAAACTATTCGAGATCACCACGAAACCAATCTCCACCGACGAGGTGATTGCCCGGTTGAACGCCCCCACCGTCGGGGCGGTGGCGACGTTCGTCGGCGTGGTGCGCGGCGAGACGGACGGCCGGGAGGTGTGCTATCTGGAATACGAAGCCTACCCGGAGATGGCCGAGAAGACGCTACGCCAGATCGGCGACGAGATCCACGCCCGCTGGAGGACGATCCAGGAGGTCGCCATTGTTCATCGCGTGGGGCGGTTGCAGGTGGGGGAGACCGCCGTGGTTATTGCCCTCTCCGCGGCCCATCGCCCGGAAGTCTTCGACGCCCTGCGTTACGCCATTGACCGGCTGAAGGAGATTGTCCCTATCTGGAGGAAGGAGGTGTGGATGGATGGGGCGGAGAGGAGAAGCGAGGCAGGGGAGTAGGGGGACAAGGTGACAAGGTGACAGGGGGACAAGGTGACAAGGTGACAAGGGGACAAGGGGACAGGGTGACAAGGTGACAAGGGGACAAGGAGGCAGGAGGCAGAGGATATGATGAAGCCGATGTTGAGTGTGGAGGAGGCGCTGGAGCGGGTGTTGAGGGCGTTTCGGCCCTTGGAACCGGAGCGGGCGCCCATTTTGGAAGCGCTGGGCCGCGTCCTGGCCGAGGACGTCCATGCCGATACGGACATTCCGCTCTGCGCTAACTCGGCTATGGACGGTTACGCGGTGCAGGCATCCGATACCGTCGGAGCCGGCCGCGAGACGCCTGTGCATCTGCGCCTCGTCGGAGAGGTGGCAGCGGGCTACGTCTCCGAGACGGAGGTGACACCTGGCACGGCCATTCGCATTATGACCGGCGCTCCCCTCCCGCCGGGCGCCGACGCCGTCGTCCCTGTCGAGGATACGAGGACAAATGGCGAATGGGTGGACGTCTTCGTAGAGGTGGAAGTAGGCCGATACGTCCGTCCCGCCGGAGAGGACGTGCGGAGGGGGGAGTTGGTGCTGCGGCGGGGAACCCGCATCCGTCCGCAGGAGGTGGGGATGCTGGCCGCGCTGGGGTACAAGAATGTGCGGGTCACCCGCCACCCCCGCGTGGCGATTCTCGCCACCGGCGACGAAGTGGTGGAGATTGACACTCCCCTGGCGCCGGGGAAGGTGCGCAACGCCAACAGTTACTCTAACGCCGCCCAAGTGCTCAAGTGCGGTGGAATCCCTATTCTGCTGGGCATCGCCCGCGATCGGGTGGGGGAACTGACGGAGAAAATCCGGGCCGGGCTAGCTCAAGGGGTGGATCTTTTCCTCACCTCCGGTGGTGTCTCGGTGGGCGATTTTGACATAGTGAAGGATGTACTGGCCGCCGAGGGAGAGATCCACTTCTGGCGGGTGCGGATGAAGCCGGGGAAGCCGTTGGCTTTTGGACGGATCGGGGACGTGCCGGTGCTGGGGCTTCCTGGCAACCCTGTCTCGGTGATGGTTTCCTTCGAGATGTTCGTCCGCCCGGCCATCCTGAAGATGTTAGGGGCGACGAAGTGGGAGCGGCCCACCGTGGAGGCCATCCTTATGGACGAGGTGAAGCACAAGGACGAGCGCCGCCACTACCTGCGTGTCCATGTCGAGTACCATGATGGCACGTATCGGGCCTACCTCACCGGTGGGCAGGGGTCGGGCATCCTCAGTTCGATGGTCAAGGCCAACGGGCTGGCAATCATCCCGGAGGAATGGACCCACGCGCCGGCCGGCGTGCGGGTGCGGGTGATGATGCTGGGCGACTTGTAGTGAGTCTGGCTAAAGTTCGTGGGGAGAAAAGGCCGGAGGCCCCGCTTCAGCGGGGATTTTCCGGCTGAAGCCGGACGTCCCACTCGGCTGAAGCCGGACGTCCCACTGATTTTAGCCACACCCATTTGTGGTTCGCCGGTTCGGAGGTCGGCGCGGCCTTGACAGTTACTTATCCTTGTGGTATCATCGCTTTCAAACTAAATACCCCGGCGACACTCTTATCCAGAGAGGTGGAGGGACCGGCCCTGTGAAGCCTCGGCAACCAGCCAGCCGCTAGCAGCCAGCCGCTAGCCGTTAGCATGGTGCCAATTCCGGCAGAACGTGTTTCTGGAAGATGAGAGGTGGTCACGCCAGTCGTGCCCCTTCTGTCCTCCAGGAGGGGGCTTTTTTTGTCGGTGCCGGCTTTCGCCGGGGTCATAAGAAGCGAGAAACAGGAAGCAAAAGGCAAGAATAGGAGGTTAGATGACGAAGCGCAACATTGTGGTGGTGGAGGCCACCGGTCAGTTCATTGAGGACATCCCGGTTGAGATCGTTGAACGCAAAGGCATCGGCCACCCCGATAGCCTGTGTGACGGCATCGCTGAGCGCATTTCGGTTGAGTACACCCGCTGGTGCCAGGAGAATCTGGGCGTTACGCTGCACCATAACTTCGACAAAGTCCAGTTGGTGGCCGGGGAGGTCGAAGTCGGCTACGGTGGAGGGTATATGCTCAGGCCTATCCATATCCAGATTGCCGGGCGTGGCACTCCCGCTTTCCAGGGTCGGAAAGTGCCGATGGACGAGATCGCCATCGAGGCCGCCAGGCAGCACGTGCGCGAGACGATGCGCTATCTGGATCCCAACAGGCACATGGTGATTGATAGTTACGCCGGCCAGGGGGCGGAGGAATTGCAATACGTGGTGGAGCACGTGACGGCCAACGACACCAGTTTCGGCGTGAGCCATTGGCCGCGCTCCGGACTGGAACACGCCGTCTATGAGACGGCCCAGTACATCAACTATAAACTGATTGACGAGTTCCCGGTGGGCGAGGACGTCAAGGTGATGGGCCTGCGCCGCAACGGGGAACTGACGCTGACGGTTGCGTTGCCTTTTATTGCCACGCACATCGGGGACGTGACCGAATATGTGGAGGCCAAGCGGGCGGCTGAGGCGGCCATCCAGGAATACGCTTCCCAACTCGACCACCGAAAAGTGACGGTGATGGTCAACACGGCTGACGACGTCGCCAACGACGTGGTCTACCTGACACTGACCGGCACCTCAGCCGAGATGGGCGACGATGGGGCAGTCGGCAGAGGCAACCGGGTCAACGGCGTCATCGCTCCTTTCCGCTCAACCAGCCTGGAGGCGGCCTGCGGTAAGAACCCTGTCTCCCACGTGGGCAAGGTCTATAACGTGCTGGCGCTGCTGGCGGCGCAGGACATCGTCAATCGGGTACCTACCGTCCGGGAGGCCACCGTCTACGTTCTTTCGCAGATCGGCGCTCCGTTGGATCAGCCGTTGGTAGCCACCGCGCTAGTGCGCCCGACCAATGGCCCACTTACCCCCAGCATTCGGGCCGATGTGCAGAGCGTACTTGACGAGAACCTGGCGCATGTGCACGATGTGCGCACACGTATCCTGAACCGCGAACTAACACTATTTTAGCGGCTCCCAGGTGCCCACTGCGTAGTAACGACTTCAGTCGCTCAGAGCGCGGGCGTGGCGACTGAAGTCGCTACTCCGCCCAGAAGGGGGCGCTGGCGTACTTAAAGCCGCCATCGGGTAGCAGCGCGACGACGAGACCCTGCACCAGTTTGCGGGCCACTCGCAGCGCGGCAACCACCGCCGCCCCTGCCGAGACCCCCACGAAGAGCCCCTCCTGGCGGGCCAGCCGACGGGCCATCGCACACGCCTCCTCGGTGCTCACCACGGCGATTCGGTCCACCAGGTTGGGATCGTAGATGGCCGGGACGTCAGCGGTCGCCAGGTGCTTCAGCCCCTCGATGCCGTTCTGGGGGCTCGCAGGCTGCACGCCAACGAGTTGTACCCCGTGGTTTTGCTCCCGCAGATAGTGGCCTACCCCCATCATTGTCCCGCCGGTGCCCAGGCCGGCCACGAAGTGGGTGATTTGTCCCTTCGTCTGCTGCCAGATCTCGGGGCCGGTGGTGGTGTAGTGGGCCAGCGGGTTGGCCGGATTGCTGTATTGGTCTGCGTGGAAGTACCGATCGGGCTCAGTGGTCACCAGTTCGTGGACCA
The DNA here is from genome assembly GCA_003648085.1 of Chloroflexota bacterium. Classification (GTDB taxonomy): domain Bacteria; phylum Chloroflexota; class Anaerolineae; order B4-G1; family B4-G1; genus B30-G15. Next base: position 9,958 of record QMOC01000007.1, on the reverse strand, counting down.
GGTGGCGCGCATCGTCGGTCCCGGCGGCGGGGTCGGTGAGAATCAGTTGCGCCCCGTAGGCACGCAGGATTTGTATCCGCTCCGGACTGGCGTCGGCAGGCAGCGCGAGCAGGACAGGGAATCCCAACACTGCGCCGAGCATCGCGTAAGCGATGCCGGTGTTGCCGGAGGTGGCGTCGAGCAGCGCCCTGCCAGGGACAAGATCACCCTTTCGCAGGGCCTCCCGGACAATGAAGAGGGCGGTGCGATCCTTGACCGAGCCGCCGGGGTTGAGCCCCTCCAATTTGACGTAGAGAGCGACTGCCGGGGACAACGCCTCAGTCACGCGGGTCAGCCTGACCAGGGGGGTGTGGCCGATGAGGGTCACGACGGGGGACGTTTGAAGGGCGCGATGCAGTGTCAGAGGCGCAGGTGAACGTTGATGAGCGCCGATTTGCCTGTATTTACTGACGTTTGTCCGTATCTCGCTCCACTTGATGGTATCGGGATGGGTGTAATCTCCAGAAACGTGGTCTCCAAGAATATGTGTGCGGAACATTGGTTTCCTCCCAGGGCTCCCAGGCCAGGGACGCAAAAAGCCAACCTTCGCCACAGGCAAGGTCCCTCACGTAAGCCTAGCGAGGGCGCTGCCGCCTGGCCCGGTTGGCCTGGGAGGAAGTATACGTGCCCGGAGCCTAGGCGCTCACCGCCCTCGCTCCGGACAGATGCAGTGGAGATACGGATACATTCCAGCCATTCTCCTGAGAACCGGTGAAATTGTATCAAAAAAGCCCAATCTGTCAAGGTCAGCGAGGCATAGCGAGGCATCCCCCACCGGCTACTCGATCAGCCCCAGCGTTCGTCCCACCTCCGCGAAGGTCGCCAGCACGCGGTCAAGTTGCTCGTCGGTGTGCGTCGCCATGTAACTGGTGCGTAGAAGCGACGAGCCGGTCGGTACCGCCGGTGAGACGACTGGGTTGGTGTAAACCCCCGCCTCGTAGAGCGCTTTCCAGGCCATAAAGGTGCGTGTGTCGTCACCGATGATGACCGGGATAATGGGGGTCTCGCTGGCACCTACGTTGAAGCCCAATTGACGGAACCCAGCCCGCATGCGCTCGCCGATCCGATTGACCCGCGCGATACGCTCCGGCTCCTCCTGCATCACCTCCAGCGCGGCCAGCGCGGCCGCCACGTTTGCCGGCGGCATACTCGCGCTGAAGATCAGTGAACGGGCGTGATGCTGGATGTAGTGGATCACGTTCTCTGCGCCAGCGATGAACCCCCCCAGGCTGGCAAAGGATTTGCTGAAGGTGCCCATCGTCAGGTCCACTTGGTCGGTGAGGCCGAAGTAGGCCGCCGTGCCGCGTCCCTCGCCCAATACGCCCATAGCGTGGGCATCGTCCACCATCAGTCGCGCCCCGTACTTCCGGCACAGTGACACGATCTCCGGTAACGGAGCGATATCACCGCCCATGCTGAAAACACCATCCACCACGACCAGTTTGCCCGCGTCCTCCGGGAGCCCGGCCAGAACGTGCTCCAGATGGGCCATATCGTTGTGGCGGAAACGGCGCATCTCACCGAAGGCCAGCCGGCAGCCATCCACGATGCTGGCGTGATCCTCCTTGTCGGTGACGACGAAGTCGCCTCGGCCCACCAGCGCCGAGATGGTGCCCACGTTGGTCTGGTAGCCGGTGGAGAAGACCAGCGCCGCCTCCGTACCCACGAACTCGGCCAGTCGCCGTTCAAGTTCCAGGTGCAGTTCCAGCGTGCCGTTGAGGAAACGGGAGCCGGTGCAACTGGTACCGTAGCGCCGCGTCGCCTCAATAGCAGCCTGGCGTACCTTGGGGTGCGTGGTCAGCCCTAGGTAGTTGTTGGAGCCGATCATAATCAGGCGGTGGTCACCGACGGTGACCTCGGTACCTTCGCTGTCGGTGAGGGGGATGAAGTAGGGATAGAGGCCGGCCGCCTGCGCTTTCCTGGCCACCGTATACTGCCGGCACTTCTCAAATAGATCCATCGGGAACCCTCCTTGATTTCATATTGCGCAAGTTGCGCTGTTTTATGTAACACGGCATTATAGTCAAAGTTTCCCCACTTGCCAATCTGCCCGCTTTCTGGTACGATTGGCACACATTGTAGGGGAGGAGGTGTTGGGTTGTGACGCCTGTCCGAATCGTCCGATACGTTGCCTTACAGCGCCGCCAGCGACGCCGCGCCGAGGAGCGAACCGGCTCGCGCCAGGTGCTCCGGGCCGTCGGCGTTTTGCTGCTTGCGGTACTGTTTGTGACCACGGGAGTTGTCGTCAGCGGAGTGAGCGCCGCCGCCGGCGCTTATGCTTATTTCACCCGCGACTTGCCTGAACCGGAGCAAATCGAGGCTGCCGAAGAAAACTTCGAGACCACCAAGATTTATGACCGTACCGGCCAGACCCTGCTCTACGAAGTGATTGACCCCCGCGCTGGTGACCGTACCTGGGTCACGCTGGATCATATTCCCGACGATCTCATCTGTGCCACCGTCGCCATTGAGGACCGCAACTTCTGGGAGAATCCTGGCATCAACGTGCGCGGTATCGCCCGTGCCTTCTGGGCCGACATCCGGGGCCAGCAAATCCAAGGTGGCTCCTCGATCACCCAACAATTGATCAAGAACGTCGTCATTGAGCCCGAACGGCGTTACGTCAGCGCAGAAGGCCCCGGGTGGGAGGACTACGAGCGTAAAATTACTGAAGTTCTGCTGGCCTATCGCATCTCGCAGAAGTACAGCAAAGAGCAGATTCTGGAGTGGTATCTAAACACTAATTTTTATGGCAACCTGGCCTATGGCATTGAGGCAGCGGCCCGGGTATATTTCGGCAAGGATGTCAGCGACCTGACGCTGGCCGAATCGGCCACCCTGGCTGCCATCCCGCAGTTCCCGGCCATGAACCCCTTCGATAACCCGGAGAAGGCCCGCGAGCGCCAGCACCTCGTGCTCGATGCGATGGTGCGTCAGGGCTGTATCACTCCCGAAGAGGCGGTCGCTGCCAAATATGAGCCCTGGAATCTGGCGCATTTTGAAGAGCGATACGACATCCTGGCCCCCCACTTCTCCGTCTACGTGCGCAAACAATTGGAGGAAATGTTCGGCCCCGAGGTCGTGTACCGGGGCGGGTTGCGGGTCTACACTACCCTCGATTTGGATCTTCAGGAGCAAGCACAATGCGTGGCCCGCGCCCATGTCCGCCGTCTCTCCGGCGAGGATGAGGCCACCGTAATTCAGGAGGCACTGGCCGAAGGTTGCGAGGCGGCGCAGTTCCTGCCGCCGCTTCGCCCGTCCAGCGTCGGACGCGATCACAACGTCAGCAATGCGTCCGTCGTCGTCATCCGGCCCGCCACCGGTGAGATTCTGGCTATGGTCGGCAGCCTGGATTACTGGAACAAGGACATTGATGGTCACTTCAACGTCGCTGCGGATGGGCTGCGTCAACCTGGGTCTTCATTCAAACCCTTTACCTACGTGACACTACTCTCACAGGGCTACAACGCTGCCCACATGTTCCTCGACGTGCGCAAGGCTTTCCAGCAGCCCAACGGCATCCCCTATGTGCCGGAGAACTACGACCGCAAGTATCACGGCCCCCAGCGGCTACGTCTGGCACTGGCCCGCTCCTACAACATCCCCGCCGTCGAGGCCCTGAGTCTGGCCGGTGTGGATAATGTGATCCGCACCGCGCACAAGATGGGCATCAACACGCTCAACCGTGGCCTGGATTATTACGGCCTCAGCCTGACGTTGGGTGGTGGTGAGGTGCACCTGCTCGATATGGTCTATGCCTTCAGCGTCTTCGCCAATGGCGGTCGGATGTACGGCGCGCCTGTGCCCGAAGATCGGCGACGCGCTGGCTACCGCGAACTCGACCCCATTACCATCCTGGCCGTGTACGACCGTGACGGCAATCAGATTTACCCGCCCCAGGATGAGCCAATCCCCCAAGAACAGGAAATTCTCTCGCCTCAACTGGCCTATCTGATGAATAGCATCCTCTCCGACCGACGGTCTCGCTGGGCTGCTTTTGGCCATCCCAACGCGCTGGAACTTTCTAACGACCGGCCGGCGGCGGCCAAGACCGGCACCACCAATGACTTCCGTGACGCCTGGACTATCGGCTACACGCCGCAGTTGGCCGTCGGTGTGTGGGTGGGCAACTCTGACAACAGTGAGATGAAGTACGTCTCCGGGGCAACTGGGGCGGCCCCTATCTGGCACGCGGTGATGGAGTACGCGCTGCAGGACGAGGAAATCGTTCCCTTCGTGCGGCCGGAGGGGCTGGTCGAACGGGCAGTGTGCGCCGTCTCTGGCAAATTGCCCGGTCCCCACTGCCCCACCGTCACCGAACTCTTCATCCCCGGCACCGAGCCGACCGAGCATTGCGACATCCACCAGGTTTTCCGCGTCAACCGTGAGACGGGCCGGCTGTGCACCGTCTACACGCCGCCGGAACTGTGCGAGGAGCGCGTCTACGAAGTCTACCCGCCCGAGGCGGCCGATTGGCTCGCCAGCCTGCCGGAGGATAAGCGGCCGGCCACGCCGCCTACCGAGTACGATACCATCTACGGCCCTTCGCGCAGCGACGCCGATGTGGCTATCATCAGCCCCGCGCCCTATTCCTACATCCGGGGCACCGTCCCCATCACCGGCAACGCCAAAGGCGGCGATTTCAACTTCTATCGCGTGGTGTTTGGTGAAGGACTGAACCCCACTGAGTGGATGCAGATCGGTCCCGATCACGGCAATCAGGTGGACCACAACATCCTGGAGTTCTGGGACACCAGCGGGCTGGACGGCCTCTACAGCCTGCGGGTCAGCGTCGTGGATCACTCGATGGCGCTGCGTGAGGCGACCATCCAGGTGACCGTGGACAACATTTCCCCCACGCTCGAGTTGACTTATCCAGAGGAGGGGGCCAGATACAAACTAGGGTACGACGAGTGGGTCAACGTCAACGCTGAGGTGGAGGACTACTTCATCGCACGGGTCGAGTTCTACGAGTATCCCGGTGGCAAGGGGAGTGGGCCTCCTGAGGGGTTAGAGCCCTTTGCCGTGCGCACCGTCGCCCCCTTCAATGTCAATTGGACGGTCAAGGAATTGGGGGAGCACACTTTTTACGCCATCGCCGTGGACGCGGCGGGCAACGTGACCAGGAGCGATCCGGTGACGATCAGGGTCGTGCCCCGCGAGGAAGGGCAGTGACGCCGGCTGCATCTCAGCCGAGGTAAGGAATCGTCTGCGGCCCCTCCGGCAAGAGGCAGGTGTGACTACTCAGCCGACCTCAGATAAGGCACTGGAGCGCATCCTGTGGGGTGCAGACGAACGCAGATTTTCGCAGATCAAATTCAGAGATCAGCGTTTGTCGGCGTTCAGGCTATCGCCTGTTGCGTGTTGCGTAACAATGGGCAGCACGGAATACGCAACAGGCGATACGCTCTTGGGGTCCCTTACTTTACACTCTCAAACAGAGTGTTGCATAAGTGGAAGCCCGAACTTGTTCGGGATGCTCTGGCCAGCCAAGGGAGCATTCGTTCAGGTCGTTCCGCAACAAGTTGCGGCTTCCGGTGTCCCTCAAGCGGGCGAAAAAAGCCTCGAAGAGTACTTATGCAGCACTCTGACCCTCAAAGAAGGCAGGATACTGCTCTCTTAACCCTTCCCTCAAATCGCCAAAGACGTTTGGGGCAAGGGGATAGACGAGTTCGAGCATGCGCACGCAGACATCCCGAATCTCCCACTGAGCCGCAGGGGATATGCGCAGCCTGAACACGTGCAGAAGTTCGCGGAAGTTCATCGTGACGACGATGCGAGTGGCGGTGGCGTTCGGCAGCACGAATCTGGCATCCTCCTTGCGCACTCCCAGTTCGCGCAGCGCCCGGTACGCACTGACCACGTGACCTGTGAACTCCTTCCACACCACCGCTGCCTCTGGGTCAGCAGTGACTGCTGGTGGCACTACCCATTCGGGATCGGACATCTCGACAAATCGCTGGCTTTCCTGGCTGTAACTGGCAAGACGGTGACGCACCAATTGATGGCTCGCCGCCCGCGAAATCCCACTGATCTCGAACGTCGCACTGGCGTGTTCGATGATGCTCTCGTGGCCCTCGCGGATGCGTGCCCGCAAGAATTTTCCCGGGTCGCCCCGACTCTCGCTCCTGTAGCACACCCGCCCCGCGTGCTCCAGCAACTCCTCCGGCGTGCCGTTCCCCCGCAGGTAGTGGGTGATGGCGATGAGTTCAACATTCATCTCCGCTCTCCCATCTCCGATCTCCAATACTCAGTACTTGAGAGAAGTCACGTCGGAGCCATTGCCGAAGCAGCTGTCGGCAGCGAGACGGATCGTACCGCGCCATAGATGTCCTTCGAAAAGTGTCTATAGTGCGCGCCTCAGCGCGTCAACAGGGCTGCCTCCGCTGCGTCCAACCGCGCCAGCACCCGCTCGCGCCCCAAAACCGCCAGCGACCCGAACAGCGGCGGCGCGACCTTCTGCCCGGTCACCGCCCAGCGCACGATGCCGAACAGTTGTCCGGCCTTGAGCCCCAGTTCAGCCGCCAGCGCCCGCATCGGCGGCTCCATCGCCTCCGGTTCGAAAGGCTCCACTTCCGCCAGCAAACTCCGTGCCTGCCGCAGCGCCGCCAGGCTCTCCTCCGGCGTCATCCTCTTGCCCACCAGTTTCTCCGCCGGGGGCGCCTCGATCTCCCGGAACAGAAACGCCGTCCACTCGACGACTTCATCCAGCCGCTTCAACCGCTCCTGCACCAGCGGCACAATCCGTCGCAGTCTCTCCCGCATCTCCTCTGGGCACGGGTCCGGCACCAGCCCTGCTCTCTGCCAGAAGGGCAGCAGCCGCTCCAAGAGGTCAGCCTGGGAGAGTTTGCGGATGTAGACGCCGTTCATCCAGTCCAGTTTGTCGTAGGAGAAGATAGCCGGGGCGCGGTTGACACGGAACAGGTCGAAGCGCTCGATCAACTCCTTGCGGCTGAATATTTCCCGTTCCTCCCCTCCCCCCGGCGACCACCCCAGGAGCGCCAGGAAATTGAACAACGCCTCCGGCAGATACCCCTGGTCACGGAACTCGGTGATGGAGGTGGCACCGTGGCGCTTGGACAGTTTCCTGCCGTCCTCGCCCAATACCAGTGGCACGTGGCAATAAGTGGGCACCTCCCACCCCATTGCCCGGTAGATCAAAATGCGCTTGGGGGTGCTGGAGATCCAATCGTCACCACGGGCGATGTGCGTGATCTTCATATAATGATCATCCACCACCACCGCCAGATGATAGGTGGGGAAGCCGTCCGACTTGAGGAGCACCTGATCGTCTATACCGGCATTCTCAAAGACGATGTCCCCTTTGATGATGTCGTGAACCACCGTCTGGCCGGTTAAGGGGACCTTGAGCCGGATGACGTGGGGCTCGTCAGGGGAGATGGCACCAGGTGGGAGATCGCGGCAGTGGCGGTCGTACATCACCATCTGTTTGCGGGCTCGCTGGCGCGCCCGCACCTGCTCCAGCCGCTCCGGGGTACAGTTGCAACGATAGGCCCAACCCCGCTCGATCAGTTCCTCCGCCACCCGTTTATACAACGCCAGCCGCTCCGATTGGACATATGGCCCATGCGGTCCGCCAACGGCATATCTCTCCGGGTCCTCCACCCCCAACCGGCGCAACTCTTCCAGAGAAGGCCCCTCGTCCCAATCCAGCCCCAGCCAGCGCAGGCCCTCCATAATGACCGGGATTGACTGCGGCTGATAGCGCACCCGGTCGGTATCCTCGATGCGGAGGATGAACTGCCCACCCATTTTACGCGCAAAGAGCCAGTTGAAGACTACCGTCCGGATATTACCGATGTGCGGCTCGCCGGTAGGGCTAGGCGCGAAGCGAACGCGAACCGTCATTTTCCTCGCTGCTCCTTTATCTTTCTCTCAATCTTGGCCCAGGTGTCACGCAAAGGCACCGTTCGGTTGAAGACGAGTTTTCCGGCCAAGGAATCAGGGTCCACGCAGAAATAGCCCAGTCTCAGGAACTGGTAATGGCTTCCCACCTCCGCACCCGCCAGACTGGGTTCAACCCGGCACTCCGTCAACACCTCTAACGAGTTAGGATTCAAATTGGCTCTGAAGTCGAGCCCCTCCGGCGCATCGTCCGGGTCGGCTTTGGTGAAGAGGCGATTGTACAGGCGGACCTCGGCCTCGAGCGCGTGGGCGGCCGAGACCCAGTGCAGCGTGCCTCTGACCTTGCGTCCATCCGGGGCCGCCCCGCCCCGCGTCTCAGGATCGTAAGTGCAATGCAACTCGACCACTTCCCCGGTCTGTTCATCCTTAACCACCTGCACACACGTGACGAGATAGGCATGCTTGAGCCGTACCTCACGACCGGGAGCCAAACGGAACCACTTTTTCGGTGGGTCCTCGCGAAAATCATCCTGTTCGATGTACAGCACACGGGAGAAAGGGACCTTCCGCGTCCCCATACCGGGGTCCTCGGGATTATTTACGGCGTCGAACCACTCCACTTGGCCCTCCGGATAGTTATCAATAACCATCCGCAGAGGACGCAGCACGGCCATCACACGCGGGGCGCGTTTGTTCAGATCTTCACGCAGGCAATGCTCAAGCAGTGCTATATCCACAAGGCTATCCGCCCTGGCCACCCCAATGCGCTCACAGAAGTCCCGGATGGATTCCGGTGTGTAGCCCCGCCTTCGCAGACCGGAGAGCGTAGGCATGCGTGGATCGTCCCAGCCATTGACGTGCCCTTCCTCGACCAATATACGCAACTTACGCTTACTCAACACGGTGTAACTGAGATTGAGGCGAGCGAACTCGATCTGTCGGGGATGGTGAATGCCCAATTGGTCCAGAAACCAGTCGTACAAGGGACGGTGGTCCTCAAACTCCAGCGTACAAATCGAGTGAGTGATACCTTCGATGGAATCGGATTGGCCGTGGGCCCAGTCATACGTCGGATAGATGCACCACTTGTCCCCCGTGCGGTGATGCGTGGCATGCAGGATGCGGTACATGACCGGATCTCTCATGTTCATGTTGGGAGACGCCATATCAATCTTCGCCCGCAGTGTGCGGGAGCCGTCCTCGAATTCACCGGCCCGCATGCGCTCGAACAAATCCAGATTCTCCTCGACCGAACGGTTGCGATACGGGCTCTCCTTGCCCGGCTCGGTCAAAGTGCCACGGTACTCTCTGATCTCCTCCGGGCTCAAGTCGCAAACGTACGCCTTGCCCTTTTTGATCAACTGCACAGCGTACTCATACAGTTGCTCAAAATAGTCCGATGCGTAGAACTCCCTGTCTCCCCAGTCGAATCCGAGCCATCGCACATCCTCCTTGATGGACTCCACGTATTCGATTTCCTCTTTGGTCGGATTGGTATCGTCGAATCGCAGATTGCAAAGGCCCCCGTAATCGGCGGCGAGTCCGAAATTGAGACAGATGGATTTGGCATGCCCGATGTGCAGGTAGCCGTTAGGCTCCGGCGGGAAGCGCGTATGCACGCGACCACCGTACCTGTCCGTCCTCAAGTCCTCCTCGATAATATCTCGGATGAAGTTAGAAGAAGGAGTAGAAGCAGTCCTGTCCGTTTTTCTCATAGCCCTTTCCCCCATCTGCCGTGCTTGTTATCCTTATGGGCACACTTTTCCCCCTGTTTCCCATTCCTCGACCCAACCCAATTTACGTTTCACGCTCCAGGTATCGCTCCACACCGTCCAGGTGCCAGGCCAATTGGCGCCGGTAAGTGGGATGGGGCATAAAGGGACGCCGTGCATCCTCGGGCGCAACGTTGCCCACTATCTCGATGGCCTCCGGGTCGCCTACCCCCAGCCCCAACCGGCGGCAGTAGTGGAGATAGCCCACCTCATCCGGGTCGAAGCCCATCAGGTGCGCCGTGAGCACGTCCACCGCCAGCGGGCAGGGCGGTGGATTGGCG
>QMOC01000006.1 GCA_003648085.1 Chloroflexota bacterium | reverse complement strand
CAACGTCACCTGGACAGGCACTTGATGGACACCCGCGTTCACGTCTGTCAGGTCAACAGTGGCGGTGAAATCATCGGCCGTGAGCGTCTTCAAGACCGACCTGGGGGCGCGGACGGTGACCTGCACACGCTCATCAAATTCCCCCACAACGACCATTCCCCCCGGCGGTTGAGGCAGTGTGACCGGAATAGATTGGGGGTAGCGTTCCTCAAGGATGGGGTCCTCCTCCCTCATAGCCACAAACCAGGCCAGTGAAGCCAGGATAAGCGCCAGCATCATCAGGGGCAGATTGTTTCCCATCCAACGCAGCATCGCTCTCACTACTTCTCTCCCCCCCATATCCGCCGCATCCGGGCACTCCACCGTGGCCATGCCCGTTCCAGCGCCGGTTGATAAAAGGCATATAATACTGCTTCCAGACGTTTGGCGTCAAGATTGCGGATGATACGGCCATTGTGGGTGATGGAGATGGAGCCACGCTCTTCAGAGACGACGACGGCAAGGGCATCGCTATCCTCCGTCACGCCGATAGCCGCACGGTGACGTAGTCCCAACTCCCGGTCTGCGAGGAAAGCGGTGGAGAGGGGAAGTACACAGGCAGCGGCCAGCACCCGCCCGTGCCGCACGATGACCGCTCCGTCGTGCAGTGGAGTGTGGGGATCGAAAATGGTTACCAGCAAGTCGGGGGTGACCATGGCATCGAGGAAAACGCCACTGTCGGCGAACTCTTGTAAGCCTGTCTCCCGCTCCAGGACGATGAGCGCACCGTGTCGTAGCCTGGACAGGGTGCCGCAGGCCTCCGCAATGGCAGCCAACGTCTGCTCCAGGAGAGCACGGTTTCCCGTCGTCCGGCCGAACAGCGTCCCGGCCCGGCCCAGCCGTCCCAACGCCCGGCGCAACTCTGGCTGGAAGACGACGGGGACGGCTACGAGCAGCGCAGGGAGAGCCCTCTGGGTCAACCAGGCGAAAGCGCGCAGGTGAATCACACCGCCCAGCAAGGTGATGATGATAATGAGCAGGATCACACCGCGAAGCAGTGGGACGGCCCGGGTGCCGCGCACCAGATACAGGAGCCAGAAGAATATGAAGGCTACGAGCAAAATGTCGAGGGCATCTATCCAATCAAGCCGTTGTAAATACCATAGAAGGTCGGACACTGTTCAAATCCCAAATTCCAAATCCCAATTCTCAATCGGAGCCGCGTTCGTTGAGTTGGTCCAGCAGTTGCTGGTAGGCGGCAGCGTTGGGCGGGCGGAGTGCAATGATGGCCCGAATGGTGGCCTGGGCTTCTTTGTACCGCCCGGCTACCAACTGCAGGTCTCCCAGTTTATCCAGGTGCTCCAATGCTCGCTCGCGATCACCCGCGTCAAGATACGCCTGCGCCAGGCGGGCACGTAGCGGGATGTCATCGGGCCGTTCGCGGACCACATCTTCCAGGATGGTGAATATGCGCTCTGACTTGCCGCCCTCGCGATAGATTTTCAGGAGAGCGTCGAGTTCGGCGAGCGCCAGGTCGGGCCGGTTGAAGCGATAGTAAAGTTCCATCAGCGTCAGGCGAGCCCGCTCGTCGTCGGGGGCGAGTTTGCGAATGTGCTCGTAGACGCCGACGGCCCGCTTCCAATCCACACGCTGCATATCAATGTCGCCTATTTTATGCAGAATGCGAACCACCCACTTTCGTTCGGGGTCGCCCCGCGGCGCCAATCGCAATGCCTCCTGGTACGTGTCACGCGCCTGGTCTATCTGCGCCAGTTGGTAATAACTGTCGGCCAGGATCATGTAGTGCTCCAGCGCCTCATCAATTATCCCGTGGCTGATGAGCAGGTCAATTAACTTGGCCCGCACCACTGTGTTCATAGGCGTCAGTTTCAGAGCGCGCTGGTACATCGCGATGGCCTGACGGACGTCGCCACGGATGCGATAAGTATCGGCGATAGTGACGAACTTGGTCACCGCATCGTCCACCTTCCCCATTGCCAGCAACACCTGGGCTATTTGCCGATGGATGGGCAGGTAGATGGGAGCGCGACTCAGAGCATGGTAGCATTCTTCCAAGGCAGCGTAGAGCATACCGCGCTTGACGTACTCCTGTGATAGGGCCACCGATTCCAGGACGCGCTCCGAGTCCGGGATCGCCAGCATCTCGGCCAGGCTCAGGGTGGGGCCTTCCTCAGCCAGCGCGTCGAGCCGCTGGCGTGCCTGAATGACTTTATCCTCCCACCCCTTTTCGCTGAGGAAGGTGACCAACGAATTGGTGAATTCGAGCGCCTGGTCTCGATCGCCTTTGGCGATGTAGCCATCGGCGAGGTGTTCGTAAAGTTGGATCAGGCCATCGGCCTGATCACGCCGGACAGTGGCCAGATCCACCATCTTGAGCACCTCGACGAAGTGCTCCAGCGCCTCGTCAATGCGACCCCGAGCGCGGTAGCACTCGCCCAAGGCAAAGTGACTGCCCAGCGCATACTCAGGGTGGGAGACAGCCTTCTCGAACTGGGCAATGGCAGCGTCGAAACGCAGTTTCTCCTGATAGAGCAGACCGAGGTTGAAGTGCACGGCAGGAAGATCCACTCCTGCTTCGATCACTTCCTCATACGCCGCAATCGCCTCTTCGATCTTCCCCCGGGTCTGGAAATCAATCGCTTTGCCAATCAGGGCATCAATCTCCGCCTTGCTGAGCCGAGGAGCCTCGGCAGGTGGTGCCGCCACCACTTCCTCCTCAAAAACGCTCTCGGCCAGGTCGGTGAGCGCCTTCTGGCGAGTGGTTTCGGCGGGACTGCCCCGCTCCTCGGCGGCTCCGGCCTCTGGTGCAGCCGGAAACTCCAGCGTGGCAGGACCGGTCGGCTCCTCCACGACCGCCAGTGGTTCGGGTTCCTCTTCGGGGACCCTAGATTCAGGCTCCACAGCGGCCTGCTTGCCATAGCGCAGGCTATCGAGGAGGGTCAGCACCTCAGAGTTATGGGGAGCCAACTTGAGGGCATGCTGACACATCTGGACAGCATAGGAATTCTGTCCCTGGGCCTGGTAGATGCGCGCCAGGGCCAGGCATTCCTCGACCGCCTCGCGCACTTGTCCGTGGCGCTGGTAATACTGGAGCAACTGCGCGTGGGCCTGCAGGCAATCAGGCCAGACGCGGACGGCATCCCGCCAGCGTTCCAACGCCAGGTGAGCAGCCTGCTGCTGGCTGAGGTAGCATGCGGCAGAGGCCATATAGGCTTCAGCGGCCTCCTTTCGCCGGCCCAGTTGCTCCCGCGTCTTCCCTATGCGCTCCAGAAGTAAGGGATTGTCCGGAGCGAGGGCGCTGGCCTGCTGGTAAGCATCCAGAGCGGCCTCCAACTGGCCTGCGCCGGAGTAGGCCAAGCCCAGGCCGGTGAGCGCGCTGACGTCGTGGGGGAACTCGGTCAGCGCACGCCGATAGGCCGCGATGGCCTGGTCCCAGTTTCCGTCCCAGGCGGCATCGGCCCCCGCTCGCATCGCCTCTTCGAAGACTTTGCGGTTCCTTGCCACAATCCTGCCCTTCCGATTACGCTATCAACTCCACCAGGATGGCTTTTTGTGCGTGCATGCGGTTCTCGGCCTGATCCCACAGCACCGAGTGTGGACCATCGCAGACCTCATCGGTGATCTCCTGCCCCCGATGGGCCGGCAGGCAGTGCATGACGATGACGTCCGGCCTGGCCTCCGCCACCAACGATGTGTTGACCTGGTAGGGTCCGAAAACGCGGGCGCGTTCCTCGGCTTCGGCTTCCTGACCCATCGAGGCCCACACGTCGGTGTAGATCACATCGGCTCCGGTGACCGCCTCGTGGGGATCATGGGTCGCCAACAGATGACTGCCGCTATCAGCGGCAAACTGCTGTCCTAATGCCCACACGCCGGAGGGCAGTTCGTAGCCCGGCGGCCCGGCAATGGCGAAATCCATCCCCAGCAAGGTCGCGCCGAAGAGAAGCGAGGTCGCCACGTTGTTGCCGTCACCAATGAAGGCCAGTTTGCGACCCCGCAGGGAGCGGCCCTTGTGCTCGATGATGGTGAGGAAATCGGCCAGGCCCTGGCAGGGATGATTGTAGTCGGAGAGGCCGTTGATGACGGGTACGCACGAATACTCCGCCAGCGTGAGCACGTCGGCGTGGCCGAAGACGCGGGCCATAATGCCATCCACGTAGCGGGAGAGGACACGGGCCACATCAGGCACGCTTTCCCGTTTGCCCAGTTGAATCTCGAAAGGAGAGAGGTAGAGCGCCTGTCCGCCCAGGTGGATCATCGCCATCTCGAAGGAGACGCGGGTGCGCAGGGAGGGTTTCTGGAAGATCATGCCCAAGGTCTTGCCTTTGAGCAGGGGGCGGTTGCCACCGGCTTTCCACTCCTCCTTCAGTTCGACCGCCAGGTTGAGCAAACCGCGTAGTTCATCGGGTGTCAGGTCTGCCAGGCTGAGGAAGTGATCCATTTGCGCCTCCAGATAGTGAAGTTTGAAGATAGTATACCACAAGACGCAGGAAGCAGGAAGCAAGGGAGCAGGGGAGCGGAGGAGCAGAGGAGGAGGGGAGCAGGGGCGGTCAGAAGCCCATCGCTTGGCGGGCGGCGCGCCACAGGTTGGTGCGGATTTGCTCCTGATCGCGGCCAAATTGGCGCAGGAGCGCCTTAATCTGCGCCCTCCTGGAGGTTAGGCCCTGGGGACAGGGGAGGTTCTCGGGGAGGTCGGCCGCGTGGGCGTAGCGGGCCAGTTCCTTCTCCGGGAGGTAGATTAGGGGACGGATGACGGTTATGGCACCGTCGAAGAACTCGACGCGGGGGGCCATCGTCTCCAGTTTGCCGTTGAACATCAAGTTCAGGAGCGTCGTGGCGGCTGCGTCGTCGGCGTGGTGACCGAAGGCCAGTTTGTTACAGCCTAGAGCGACCGCAGCGGTGAAGAGGGCCTTGCGCCGGTTCCAGGAGCAGCGAAAGCAATCGAGCGGCAGGGGCTCATCCGGCGGCAGTTCCAGCGGGGCGAAGTGATACTCGGCGCCCAGTTCCCGGAACCAGGGTTCCAGTTGAGGCCGCAAGTCGGGGAAGCCGGCCGGGGTGCCGACGATGTGGAGGGCCAGCACATCATATCGGTAGGGCACCCTGCGCCGGTAGCGGAGCAGCAGTTCGAGCAGGACGCGGCTGTCCTTTCCACCGGAGACCGCCACCGCCACCCGGTCGCCCTCGGTCAGCAGATTGAACTCCTTACAGGCTCGGGCGACGGATTTTAATAAAAAAGAGGCAACGCGGTCGGGGTCGTTCATCGCAGCCCCAGACGTGAACGGGACACCGAGGAACGCTCGGCATGGGCCTCATCAGCCGACAAACCGGGCACGTGCACCACAAAGTGAAAATATTCAGGTGAACTGGACAGAAACGTGTGAGCCTCGCCGGGATCAATGATGATCATATCCCCTGCTTCCAAGGTGACTGTCTCCTGCTCCACCCGCATCTCCGACGTGCCGCGTGCTACCAAGTAAATCTCGGTTATTCGCTTGTGAACATGGGGGTCGTCAACTCCCTCGTTTGCATACCCGACCGAGATTGTCAGATTAGAGTTCCAGGGGCCGGCGTGCCAGCCCTTATCGGCAGTTGGGTCGGCTCTTTCGATACGCATTGGTCATTTGCCGTTTGTCATTTGATTTCCCGCCCCTCATACTGCCGCCGGTAGTATTCCCGATAGTGCTCGCCGCTCTTGATAGGTCGCCACCACCACTCGTTCTCGACGTACCAGCGCACCGTCTTCTCGATGGCCTCCTCGCAGGTGTGGGCCGGCTCCCAGCCCAGGGCGCGGATTTTGCCCACATCGAGCGCGTAGCGACGGTCGTGGCCGGGCCGGTCGCGCACCAGCTGGATGAGGCTCTCCGGCTTGCCCAGCAGTCTGAGGATCAGGCGGGCCATGTCAATGTTGCGCATCTCGGTGCCGGTGCCGACGTTGTAGATGCCCCCGATCTCTCCCTTGTGCAGCACAATGTCAATCGCCTCGCAGTGATCGAGCACGTACTGGTAGTCGCGCACCTGCAACCCATCGCCGTAGAGGGGCAACGGCAGGTCGTCAATGGCGTTGGTGACGAAGAGCGGCACGACCTTCTCAGGGTACTGGTAGGGGCCAATGTTGTTCGTGCCCCGGGTGATGGTGACCGGCAGGCCGTAGGTGACGTGGTAGGCGTTGACCATCAGGTCGGCGCTGGCCTTGCTGGCGGCGTAGGGGCTGCGCGGGGCGACGGGGTCGGTCTCTTTCGAGCGGCCTGTCTGCACTTCTCCGTACGTCTCATCTGTCGATACTTGGTGCATCCGCTCTAACCCGAACTCACGGGCCGCCTCCAGCAGCACATAGGTGCCATAGACGTCGGTCTTGATGAAGGCGTCGGGGTTCATAATGGACCTATCAACGTGACTTTCAGCGGCAAAATTTATGACCGTGTCCACGTTATAAGCGCGGATCGTCTCCCGCACCTTCGCCGCGTCGCAGATGTCCCCCCGCACGAAGGCGTAGCGGCCGGCAAATCGCTCGGCCACGTCCTGGAGGTTCTCCAGCCGCCCGGCGTAGGTCAGTTTGTCGTAGACGACGATGTAGTAGCCGGGATATTTCTCCAGCATATAGCGGACGAAGTTGGAGCCGATGAAACCGGCCCCACCGGTGACCATTAGGTTACGCATACCATAACTCCTCATTCAGGGTTTACCTCGAAGGTATATTGAAGAAATCGAGTGGAGGCCCGGCTTCAGCCGGGAAACCCCCGCTGAAGCGGGACGTCCCGAGCATTCTGCGATCAGGGTTTACCTCGAAGTGTACTGAAGAAATCGGGCGGAGGCCCGGCTTCAGCCGGGGAACCCCCGCTGAAGCGGGACGTCCGGAGCATTCTGCGATCAGAGTTTACCTCGAAGTGCACTGAAGAAATCGGGTGGAGGCCCGGCTTCAGCCGGGAAACCCCCGCTGAAGCGGGACGTCCGGAGCATTCTGCGATACTCTTTCGACCACTCTGCCACGGCCTACGAGCAGGCAGCCTTTCGATGAACCCGTCGCTTGAATCCGTTGCTGTCCTGTAATCCGTGCCCTACCGGATGCGCAGAGGCGCGATACCACCGGCCTCGAACCCGCAGGCCTGATAGAAATCACGGGCGGCCGGGTCGCCCCGTGAGGTGTCTACCAAGAGATGGGTCGCTCCTCGCCGGTCCGCCCGTTGTACCGCCGCCTCCACCAGCGCCGCGCCAATTCCCTGCCGCCGGTACACCGGATCCACGGCCAGGTCGTCAATCAGGGCTCGCAGCCCGGAAAGAGCGGGAACAAATGATAGTACGAGAAGCCCTACCACCTTTCCGTCCACCTCCGCAACCAGCACGTCCATCGCCAGGCTCTCGCGGAAACGCTGGGCCGCGGCCTGTATCTCGGCCGGGCTCATATTTGCGTTGGCAGGGATCAGCGGTAGCAGTTCCAGTACCCGGGCCTCGTCCTCCGCACGGGCCTCGCGGATGACGACGCCTGGCATCTCGACGCGGAATTCCGGCGAGCGGCTGCGCACCCAGCGGGCGATCACCTCCCGGTGGGTGCGGAAAGCCAGTTTCTCAGGCAGCCCATCAGGTGGAAAGACACCCACATCCTGCGCATCGTCTCCCGCCCGCAGTTCTCCGCCCACCGGCCGGGCGCGGTAGAAGATGATGATGCCGCTCTGCCCTGGTCCCTCCGGAAAGGAGTAGACGCCGAACAGTTCCAGAAGTTCGACGTCGAGGCCGGTCTCCTCCTTGCACTCCCGCACCGCCGCCTGCTCGACGCTCTCGTCGGCCTCGATATAGCCAGCAGGGAGGGCCCACCAGCCCACAAAGGGCGGCTGGCCCCGCTTGACCAGCACGATGCCACCCCCCATCTCCACCAGCACACCGGCGCCAGGCACCGGGTTGCGGTAGAGGATGAACCCACAGGCGGGACAGACCTCCCGCATGCGCCCGCTTACCTCGGCTGTCTCCATCGCCGTCCCGCAGCGGGGACAGTAGGTCACTTTATCGTTGTTCCCCATATTCACCACCTATACAAAGCAGGACGCGGATTCATGCAGGCTTTCGCAGATAAGCACAATCAGCGTGAATCTGCGCCCTTCCCCGGCAATAGTTCGGCCCGCAGTTGGGGCGCATAGGTATCAATGATCTCAGGGGTGATAGCGTTGGCCCGGATGACGTCGGCATAGAGTTTGGCACTGCGACGCGGCCTGCGCCCTCCCCTGGGACCGAGCGCGATGAGGCCGAAACGCAGCGTCCACCCCTGCGCCCACTCGAAATTGTCCACCAGCGTCCAATGGTAGTAGCCCATCACCGGGTAGCACAACTGGATCGCATGCCACATCTGATGCAGATGGGTCAGAATGTAGCGCGGTCGCTGGTCGTCATCATCGTCGGGGATGCCGTTCTCCGTGACGTAGATGGGCAGGCCCAGACGTGCCAACCGCCGGAGGCAGCGGAACATCCCACGGGGATAGAACTCGCCGTATCCGCCATCGAGCAACTCGGCACCCTCGGCGTGCAGGCGGCGGCTGAAGAGCGCCTGCCGCTGCGTGCGGTCGAAGGCGACCAGGTCACGGGTATAGTAGTTGAGGCCGATCCAGTCGAGCGTGTGCCGCAGTTTCCAGGCCAGGCCCAAACCCAGCGGCAATGTCCAACGCCCTCGGAGCAATGCGGTCAGGATAGCCTGGTTGTAGGTCTTATCCACCAGCCGGGCGACGCGCCGGTCCAGCGGCGAACGGGGATTGGCCGGGTCGAAGATGCGCATACTGTGGGCGAAGCCGACCCGGGCCTGGGGTTGAAGGGCGTGAATCTCGCGGTAGGCAGCCGCGTGGCCCGCGAGGAGGTTACGGACGACGCGCATCGCCGCTTTGAAATCGGATTTACCGGGTGGAAAGACGCCCTCCAGGTAGCCCATATAGCCGTAGACGTTGGGTTCGTTGATGGTGCACCACAGGTCGCAGTGCTCACCCAGCGATTCGACGACCCGGCGCACGAAGCGGGCGAAAAGCGCGACGGTCTCCGGGGCCTCCCAGCCGCCACGCTCGGCCAGCCAGCGGGGGTTGGTGAAATGGTGCAGCGTGACCATCGGCTCGATGTTACGCCCACGCAGACCCTGCAACATCTCACCGTAGCGCGCCAGCGCAGAATCGTCGAATTCGCCGGGGCGGGGCTCGACCCGCGACCACTCGACCGAGAGGCGGAGCGCGTTCAGGCCCAGTTCGACGGCGCGGTCGAAATCGGCCTCGGCGTTCTTCCACCAGTTGCAGGCCCGGCCCGACTTGTGTCCCTCCTTGATGCGGCCCTCCTGCTGCTCCCAGGCCCACCAGTCGTTGTTGGTGTTATCCCCCTCGACCTGATGGGCGGCAGTGGCGACACCCCATTTGAAGTCGGCGGGGAAGTGGAAGGTGGCTCGGGGCATCAGCGCTTCCTCCACGACAGAGGGGGCGCCGGCCTCGATAGGAGCGCTCTCGACCTCTTCATGCTCGAACGTGGAAGTCGGTTCCTCCTCGTGGATCCACTCCAGGTCCATACCCTCAAACGGATCGTGGCCCAGGACTTTGTCAGACTTTTGCTCTTTTTTGACCATCGCGGAAAACCCTCTCTACCAGACGTGCGTAGTCAATCGCGGCCAGGCTCTTGGGCGCGTATTCGTAAATGCTCATACGGTGACTGGGCGCTTCAGAAAGTTTCACGCTCGCTCGGATCGGCGCGGTCACCTTGTCAGCGAAGTAGCGTTGCAGGGTCTCCATCACCTCGCGATCTTTGCGCAAGCGGGCGTAGTAGAAGGTGGGAACGATCAGGTAAAGCCGAACGCGATGCCCGTGCACCCGGCCGATGGTCTTGAGTGTCTGGATCACCTGACGGGTTCCTATCAAGGCCAGGTAATTCATCGCCACCGGCACGATGAGTTCCCGGACGTATAACAGGCCGCTCTCGCTCAGGAGGCTGGCCGAGGGCGAGAAATCGAGAATGATGTAATCGTAGTCGTCCTCCAGGCCCTGCAGTCTACCGACCAGCACTCGCCGGGCTATGAGGCGATTGTCTATGCGCCATAGTTCCCCCTCGGCCCGGAGCAGGCCCTCATCGCCGGCAATGAGGTCGAGGTTATCCCGCGCCCGGACAATGCAGGTTCGCGGGTTCGCCTGCCCCAACAAGAGGTGAGCGAGAGAATAGGTGTAGTGCACGCCTAGGTACGTCGCCAGGCTGCCTTGAGCGTCCAGGTCAACACACAGAACGCGCTCCCCACGCAAGGCCAGGCCGGCGCCCAGGTTTACTACCGTGGTCGTCTTGGCCGTGCCTCCCTTGTAGTTCAGCACACCAATAATCCTGCCCATCTCGATTTCTCCCCTGCCCCTTCCAAGGGAGCGCAGCGTGGGGATTTCATCTCCGCGCGCAACTATTCAGCCAACCCCAGATAGGGCGTTGGAGCACATCCTTTGGGACGCAGACGAACGCCGCCAAACGCTGATTTTTGATCTGCGGAAATCTGCGTTAATCTGCGTCCGATCTCGAATCTGGCGGATTGGCTGAGTAGTATCCTCCGCGCAATCTGAGCGGCCCTGTATATTGTACAGCGGGTTGAAGGGTGGGGCAAGCACGGGTCATCAGATATGCTCTCGAATGAACTCGTATGTCCTCTCCGCTACCGTCTCCCACTCACTGTCCACGGTGAGGCAGTGCCCCGAGTTATGGAGTGTGACCAGTTCTTTGTCGGTGGAACCGACCCGCTCGTAGGTGTAGCGGGCGCTTTGGGGATGGATGGCCTGGTCGAGGGTGCTGTGGATGATGAGCAGAGGGCAGGTCACCCGTGGCAGGAGTCGCCGCACACGGAAGATCAGTTTCAGGAGTTCGTGGGCGGCGGAGACGGGGTTCTCCTCGTAACTCCACAGGCGCAGGTCAGCCTCGGGGTCGGTCAGGTCACTCTCGCCGGACTTGGGCTTCTTGTGAACCAGGTACTTGAGGACAGGGGTCAGGTAGATAAGCCGGTCGGCCACTATAACGGCGGGGGAATAAAGGACGGCCCCGGCCAGTTCGGAATGGTGGGCGGCCAGGTAGAGGGTGAGCAGGGAGCCCATAGAGAGACCGCCGACGAAAACCGTCTCGCAGCGAGCCTGGAGGTCGGCCAGTGCGTGCTCCACGTGACCGGTCCAGTCGGTCCATCGGCAGCGGTTCATGTCCTCCACAGTGGTCCCGTGGCCCGGCAAGAGCGGTCCGGAGACAGTGAAGCCCCGCTGATGGAGGAAATCCCCCACCAGGCGCATCTCCGGCGGGGAGCCGGTGAAGCCATGGATAAGCAATACCCCGACGGGACCACTCTCCAGGAAAAAGGCAGATGGATCAAGGTGTGAGTGTCGGGTCATTTTTTTACCTCGGTAGTGGAGTATTGGAGACTAGAGTATTGGAGACTAGAGATGTGGTTCGCAGCCAGACCCGCATAGGGCCGGGGGCGCGGTTGGCCCAGGCGTAGTAAGGAATGGCGGTTACCTCCATAAGCCGGCCCCGCTGTTTCTCCGAACAGGGAACCGCCGTGCGGTAGAGGCGATCCGCCCAGATAGCGTCCGGCGGAATGGCCTCGGCCTGACCGCGCAGCACGACCACGCCGCCGAGCAAGTCGGGCCGGAAGGCGACTGTAAAATCGGCATCAGCGGGCAAGAGGACATCGCGCAGGTCGAGACCAGGGTTATCGGCCTCCTCGACGCAGTAGAGGATTGGGCCGCGCATCAGGGCGACCCGGCCCGCGTTCTCAGCGACGTAGGGATGGCACTCGACGCGGCGCACCGGCATCGGCAGGTTGAGCCGCACGACATCGCCCGGCCGCCAGGCACGGCGAACCTCGGCGTAGGAGCCGGGAGTAAGCACGCTGGCGAAAGGCTCCCCACTGACTTCGAGCACGGCCCCTTCCTCGCACCAGGCGGGGATGCGCAGCCAGAGGCTGAAAGTCCCTTCCCCCTCAATTTCGATGGCGATCTCGCCGTCCCACGGATAGCGGGTGTGCTGGGTCAGGCCAATGGTCGGGCCATTGAGGAGGGAGATGCGGGCAGCTCCCTGAGCGTAGAGATGCACCCACAGCCCGGCGTCAGAGAGGCTGTAAAAGTAGCCGGGAAGCGACGCGAGAAGGCGGGCAATGTTGGGTGGACAGCAGGCGCAGCCGAACCACGGCTGGCGGCGGTGCGTCCCGTCGTCGGCCAGGGGGTTCTGGTAGAAGTAGGCTCGGCCGTCCAGCGAGACGCCGCAGAGGACAGCGTTGTAGAGCGTGGTCTCCAAGACGTCGGTGTAACGGGCATCGCCTGTTATCTGAAGCATGCGCCAGTTCCACATCGCGCTGCCGATGGCGGCACAGGTCTCCGCGTAGGCACGCTCATTGGGTAGTTCGTAGTCTCTTCCGAACGCCTCGCCCTCGTAGCGCGAGCCGATGGAGCCGTTGATGTACATCTGCCGCGCGGTCATATTGCGCCAGAGGCAGTCGAGCGCGTCACGCAGGGCGGCCTCGCCCGTCTCGGCGTAAAGGTCCGCCGCCCCCGCGTTCAAATAGACGGCACGCACGGCGTGACCCACCATCCGCTCCAACTCCCGAAACGGCTTGTGGTCCTGATGATAGGCGCTGCCGCCGATCAGTCCGCGCCCACGCATGTCCAGGAAGAATTGCGCCTGCCGGCAATACCTCGGCTCACCCGTCTCACGCGCCAGTTCGACCAGCGCCATCTCTATCTCCGGGTGGCCGCCGGTTCCGGCCCGCTTGCCCTCCTCCTGCGGCCCGAAGCGGTCGCAGATGTGGTCGGCCAGACGGCGGACGATGTGGAGCAGGCGGTCATCTCCGGTGGCACGGTGGTGGGCGACGGCAGCCTGGATCAGGTGCCCGGCGCAGTAGAGTTCGTGCATGTCGCGCAGGTTGGTCCAGCGCTCAGCAGCCCTCTCGTGCGTGAAGTAGGTGTTGAGGTAACCGTCGGGCTGCTGAGCGGCGGCAATCTCGGCGATCACGGTGTCGGCCATCCGCGCCAGGGCCGGGTCGGCGTCGGTGGCAAGCGTCCACGCGACCGCTTCGAGCCATTTGTAGACATCGGAGTCGTTGTAGTACCTGCCCTGGAAGGGGACGTCCACTTTACCTGCGGCACGGCGGAAGTTGTCAACACGGCCGGTCTCTTCCAAAAGGCGGTACTGTGAGGGGAGCGTGTCTTCCCGATTGACCCGTCGGCGCGGCGTCCAGAAACCATCGGCGAGCGTGACTGCGGTCAGGGGTACGGGCCGCAGGCAGGCGTGCGGGCTTCGGGACGTATCTACGACCACGGCGGATGATCGGGTTCGGTCATACACGGTTCTGGTCACCTAACGATTTTAGTCGCCGGGCGGGAAATTACCCGACGGAGGCCCTGATTTATCGGGAGTTTCCCGGCTGAAGCCGGGCCTCCGGTTATGTTTCGCACCGAGCATTAGTATAACACAACCCGGTGGAGAGGAGTAGTGACAAGTACCCGCGCGCCATCGCGCCGGTCGAGCGAGGGATGGTGGACGTGCACCGGCTCATCACCCACCGCCTTCCGCTGGAACAAGCGGCGGAAGTCTTCGAACCGGTGGCCTCCCTGCGGGATGGGGTCGTCAAGGCGATGATCGAGGTCTGAATCACGTGGACCCAGCCGACGGCACTGGTTGATTGACGTCTGCGTCACCTTCGGTTATAATGTAAACTAGCACTACGTGGACGCATCCGATGCCCATCAACATATTTGACCGTGTGTTGAAGATTCTGGCCCGCAACTACGCGGCGCGATTCCTGCAACTTGCCTTCCCCACCACAGAGGTGTACCTGGCAGGCACACTGGAGAATGTGGAACTGGCCCTGCCGGAGCAGCGGGTTGACTTTGTACATCGCGTAGTGCATGCGGGACAAGAGTATCTTCTACATATGGAGTTTCAGATCGAGCATCGGGCCGAGGTGCCGCGGCGGATGTTTGTGTATTCCGCACTGTTAACGCAGCAGTTCGACCTGCCTGTCATCACGCTGGTTCTGTACCTCCAGCGTCAGGCTGCCTCCATTCCGGGCACCTACGAAGTGCGAGTGGGATCAGAACTGGTGAATAGTTTCACTTACCGTACATTGCGTCTGTGGGAGTACGAGGGGGCAATCCGCAGGGGGCAGTATCCAGAACTGGCCCCGCTGCTGGTGATGCTGGTGGAGAGGCCGGATAGAGAGATACTGACACGTGAGCGGGAGTTAATTCTGGCAGAAGAAGACCCACAGAAGCGGGCCGATCTACTGGCGTGTGCAGTGACGATTGGGGCACGCTACTTCGACAAAGAATTCCTGTGGCGGTTCTTTCGAGAGGAGGTGGAGATGCTGAAAGGAGCAAGTTTCATCGAGGATTGGCTGGAGGAGAAACTTGAGGAAGGCTTGCAGCAAGGACTGCAGCAGGGCTCACTTGAAGCCCGACGGCAGGATATACTCCATATCCTGCGAACACGCTTTGACCTCTCAGAGGAAAAGGCGACCAGAGCACTGATGGAGAGACTCCAGGAGATCGAGGACCAGGCTCTGCTGCAAGGATTGGTGATGGAGGCAGTGCAGGCTGAAAGCCTGGAGGCGTTCTGGGCT
>QMOC01000005.1 GCA_003648085.1 Chloroflexota bacterium | reverse complement strand
GAACTGCGTAATTGTGAATTCTGGACTGCCGACCGGCAACTGGTCAACGCCTGCCAACACCTGCGTTTCGTGCGCTGGTTGGGAGAGTTCGAGCACGCGGGGTAGAGAGAGGGTTACCGGAGGTGAGACAATGTCTGCTGTACAAACCGCTTCTCAGGCAATGACTGTGCTAAGCGTAGCCGAGTTGGAGGCGCTTATTCGGCGCGTGGTGCGGGAGGAGATCACCCGAGCGTTTGAAACATGGGGCTTCTATGAGGAGCCGACCATCATTGAGCCGGGGTCACCGATTGACGAGGATCTGACTGAACTGCTGCAGATGAAGGAGGCAGGGACACTTCGCCTGCTTACGCCTGTGGAGGTCTGGGGAGCCGATGACGACCTATCGGGCTGAGTATACGCCTCTTTTCGAAAAGAACCTCAAGCGTTACCGGAGCATGCGCCGGCAGATTCGCCGCGAAATCGGGCGCGTTCTGCAAGATCCATATGCTGGTACCGAACGGCTGGGCAAAGTACCCGGTGGGAAAGACCTCCGTGGCTGTCGCAGTATCCGCGTTACCCGCAACTTCCGCATCATCTTTGTGATCTGCGAGGAGTGTCGGCGCATCCCCGAGTGCAAGTTCTGCTTCTGCGAAGGGCTGCCCGACGAGACCGTCATCTTCCTCACCGTCGGCCCCCACGAGCGGGCCTACGCCGTCCGAGAGGAGCCGCTTGAGTACGCCGTCGCTTCGTAACCATCCGAACAAGCGACCGTCGGCGGCTTATACCGAAATGGAATCCGCAACCCGCAATCCACAACCCGCAATTTCTATCGGCACGTTGCGCGTCACCGGTGGCACGCGCCTGGAGGATGCTGCTCCCTTCGCCACGGCCTTGGCCTCCCCGCCCCGAGCGGCCCGTGGTCGGGAAGGTGAACGCCTCTTCATCCTGCTCGACCTGACCGGCCCGGCGTCGCCCCACCTCTACCGGGAACTGCGCGAGGTGGTGGCCCAGACCTATTGGTCCACCGGCGGCAGCATCACAGCCGCGCTGCGTCAGGCCGCCGCCGCCGCCAATCGCTACCTGTTCCGCACCAACCTGCACTCCGACCCCTCCGGGCGATGCTACGGTGGCCTCACCTGTGCCGTCCTGCACGGTGATGACCTCTTTATCCTCCAGGCCGGCCCTGCCTGGGCCTGCGTCCTGCACGGTGAGCACATAGAACACTTTCCCCGTGATGGTGACCTGCCCCATCTGGGAATGGGGCCGCTGGCCGACGTGCGCCTCCACCACACCTTCGTCGCCACTGGCGACACACTGCTCTTGGCCTCGCCTGCCCTGGTGCAGGAGGCTGGCGACGCTGGCATCGCCCGCGTGCTGCCCCGTGCTGAAGTGCAGGAGGTGCTGGATGGATTGGAGCAGATCAGAGGCGAGGCCGACTTCACCGCGCTGGTCGTGCGCTGGGCTCCGCCGGAGGAAGCGCCGATGGTCTCCGAGGCCCCAGCCCCTCCGCCTCTCCGCCGCCCCAGGCGCGAGCGACCCCAACCCAGACCGAAACCACGTCCGCGTCCCAGGCCGGCCCGCGAACCGGGGCCCGGCCTGGGCGAGCGGATGGGGAAAGCCGTCCGCTACATAGGCCGTGGAATTGCCGCTCTCGGTGTGTGGCTGGTCGGCGGAGTGAGCGCCTTGTTCCGGCGCATGCTCCCAGGCCCGGAGCGGAAGGCCCGTCGCCGGGCGCGTCCTCCCCGCCCTATCCCCGAAGAGAACCGTACCGTGATGATGACCATCGCTATTGGCATCCCAATCGTGCTGGCCATCATCGTGGCGTTGGCCTACCTGTGGTTCGGGGCAGACGCACGTTTCCACAGCGTCATCAACCAGGCGGAGGAAGAGATTGCATTGGCTCAGGCCGCCGGGAGCATCCTGGAGGAAGCACGGCCCCATTGGGAGGCCGCGCTGGAGCACGCCACCGCCGCCGCCGCGCTGCGACCCAACGACCCCGCCGCCACAGCGCTGCAAGCCCAGGCCCAGGCCGCCCTCGATCTCCTGGATAGCGTCATTCGCCTGACACCCGTCCAACTGTGGGACTTCGGACGAGGGACCGTCCCGCGTCAACTGGTCGTCCACGGCCAGATGCTCTTCGTCCTCGATCCGGCAGGGGGATGGGTGGCCCAACTGACCCTGAACCCGGCCGGCGACGGCGTAATCGAGGAGGAAGCAGAAATTATCGTCAAGACCGGGCAGCGGATAGGGGAGAGGAAAGTAGGGGATCTAGTGGACTTTATCTGGGTTGATTCGGGGGGCGAGCGGCAGACGAGCGGCCTGCTGATCCTCGAAGAGGGCGGGGGGCTGGTGGGTTATGACCCGGCCTGGGGAGGCGAAGGGGGAACTACCCAATTGACGCACTCCTTTCTGGGCACGCCGCCAAGCGGGACGCCCAGAGCGGTCGGTTCCTTCGAGGGACGCTTCTACGTCCTCGACGCTACTGCCGACCAGATCTGGCGTTACGAACCTCGGAGCGATACCTACCCTGACCCGCCCGATCGCTACTTCGTCACCCCTCCGCCCAGGCCGCTGGCGACCGCGCTAGATATGGCGATAGACGGCAACATCTACGTCCTTTACACCGATGGAATGATCCTCAAATTCCTGGGAGGCGAACGCCAGCCCTTTGAAGTGCAGGGGCTGCCCGGCGACCTCGGCCAGGCCATCGCGTTGGCGGTGGACCCAGACGGAAGTGGGGCGGTCTACGTGGCCGACCGAGGCAACAGACGGGTGATCGTGTTGGGACCTGACGGGATCTTCCAGACACAGTTCCGCGCCGAGGGAGCCTTTGATGGACTGGAAGCGCTGGCGGTGGACGAGGTGGCGAGGCGACTGTACGTGGTTAGTGCGGGACGGCTCTACCTAGCGCCGCTACCCTGATTGCTCCAATCGTGTTATAATTTTAACCAAACTACCGGCTCATTTCACATCTTATCGGGAGGGTAACAGTGGGGCGCAGTGGAAAATGGGTGCACCGTTCGAGCAGCGTAGCGCAAACACTCTTTGCAATGGGCTTGGTCGTGCTCTTCCTGATGGTCGCCGGTGTGGCGGGGCTACTCGTCTTTGACCAGGTGCGGCAGTTCATTGCCGCTTCCGACACGCTGCCCGACTTCACCATCCAACACGAGGAGCCCAGCGCGGTGTCCTACGAGCCAGGAGAGCCATTGCCACGCTGGGAGGGCACCGAGCGGGTCAACATCCTGGTAATGGGCATTGACCAGCGGGAGCACGAACACGGCCCCTGGCGCACCGACACAATGCTGGTCCTGACGATTGACCCGGTCACGATGAGCGGCGGGATGCTCTCCATCCCTCGTGACCTGTGGGTGCCCATCCCCGGCTATGAGGAGGGGCGCATCAACACCGCCCACTACATCGGCGAGGTCTATGACTACCCCGGCGGCGGCCCGGCACTCGCCGCCGAAACGGTGCAGTACAACCTTGGTATTCCCATCCACCACTACGTGCGCGTCAACTTCACCGCCTTCGAGCCAATGATAGACCTTATCGGTGGGATTGACGTCTATGTGGAGGAGGAGATCGTGGACCCTACCTATCCCGATGAGTCGTATGGCTATGATCCCCTCTACATCCCTGCCGGCTGGCAGCACTTCGACGGCGAGATGGCGCTCAAGTACGCCCGCACCCGTCACACCGCCGGCGGCGACTTCGACCGCGCCAAGCGCCAGCAGCAAGTCATCCTGGCAGTGTTTGAGCAGGTCACGCGGCTCGACTTACTACCGCAACTGGCGCTCCGCGCACCCGAACTATGGCAGACGTTGCAAGGCTCGGTGGTGACCGACCCCGACCTGACACTGGATAAAATCATCGCCCTGGCGCAACTGGCGAGCGAGGTGAATCCTGAAAACATCCGTTACGGCGTGATTGACGAGCACTACACTCAGTTCTGGACCACGCCCGATGGACAGGAGGTGCTGATCCCATTGCGCGACCGCATCCGGGAACTGCGCGACTACATCTTCACCACCGAGGCCCCTCTGCCCCAGACCAGCGATCCTGCCGCGCGCCTGGAGGCCGAGGCGGCCACCATCGAGGTGCTGAACGGGACGATGACGGCGGGGCTGGCCGCGCTCACGGCCGAGTATCTCCAGCAGCAGGGCTTGCAGATCGCGCGCACCGACAACGCCGACCGCTCCGATTACCCCGAGACACTTATCATCGTCTACACGGGTAAGACCTACACGGCTGAATACCTCGCTCATCTCCTTGACCTTCCACTGACGGCAGTGATATATGGGGCTGACCCCACCGCCGAGCACGACATCTCCATCATCCTGGGAGCCGACTACCGGCCGCCAGAGCAGCAGGAGACGGATTAACGCCCGGTGAGAGCAGCCGCGATTGGAACCCCGGTTTCTGCAGAGACCCGGGTTCCTTTTGTCATTCTATTTGGAGGGAACGGTTATGGCAATCGAGACCTGGCTTCCTGCGTTGCTGGGCTATCTGATCCCGGTGGGACTGTTCCTGCTGGCCTGGGGGGGGATGGAGCCGCGGCGGGCACGTCGGTCGGCGACGGTGGGCGCGCTGGCGCTGGCGCTGGCGGCGCTGGGATACCTCGCGGTGGGCTTCGCCTTCCACCTGGGCGGTGCGCGGGTGGTGAGCGACCAACCGGGCCTGGAGGGGCTGGACTGGCTCTTCGCCGGTGAGGGGAAACTGAACTGGGGCATAGTCGGCCTGAAGGGTTTCTTCCTGACCGACGGTGCCGCCACGCCCGAGGCGCTGGCGCTCTTCGTGACCTACCTGCCGCTGGTGACGACGGCTGTGCTGCTGCTGGTGCTGAGCCTGTATGGGCGAGCGCGCATCTGGCAGGTCGCTATCGGCGGGCTGGTGATGGCAGCGGTGCTCTTCCCCCTGGCAGCCTGCTGGGTCTGGGGCGGTGGCTGGCTGGCCAACCTGGGCATCACCCTCCGGCGGGGACACGGATTTGTGGACCACGCGGGCTCCGGGGTGGTCTACCTGCTGGGTGGAATGGCCGCGCTGGGGGCGCTGGTGGGGATGGGTCAGCGGTTGCCGCGCAATGAGCCCGGCGAGCCGGAGGAGATGCCGCCAGCACACTTCCCACTCCTGGCCAACCTGGGTGCGCTCCTGTTCGGCCTGGGCTGGCTGGGCTGGTCACTCAGCCTCCCCTTTCACGTGGCCGGGGCGACACTGAACCTGCCGCGCATCGCGACCAACGGCCTCTTGGCCGGAGCGGGAGCGATCCTCGTCTCGCAGACCTACTGCTGGCTCACGGTGGGCCGCGCCGACGCGCTGATGTCGGCGCGGGGGACGGCGGCCGGCTTCGTCGCCATCTCGGCGGGCGCACCGTTCGTGCCACCGTGGGCAGCGCTGGTGACCGGCGCAGTGGCCGGCCTGCTCCTTCCCTTGGGCGTCTACCTGGTGGAGCGGGTACTGCGCCTCCCCGACGAGACGGCCACTGTGGCGCTGGGCATTGCGGGCGGGCTGTGGGGCTCGCTGGCGGTCGCGCTCTTCGCCGACGGGTGCTGGGGACAGGGGTGGAATGGTGTGGGGATGGATGAGTATCGCACCGTAGCCGGGCAGGGCGTGACCGGCTTCCTCCCGGCGGCGGGCCTCATCGGCGATGGCCCCGGCCAACTGATCGCCCAACTGGCCGGCCTCGGGGCCATCGGCCTTCTGGCCTTTCTGGTCGGCTGGTTGATGTTCCTGGGGCTGAACGCGCCTTACCGCCCGCGCAGAGAGCGCAAGCCGGAAGTTGTGGCAGTGGAGGAGGCGGAAGAGGCAGAGTAGACTTTTCTACGACCGTCTCCTATGCGCCGGCGCCAGTGACAATGCGCGCTCCGCCGCCTCCTCTGGCGTGGCGACGTAGACGACGGGCACGTCCGGGTGTCCCTCGCGCCTCACCTCCCACGTCCCCAGCCCCACCACCGGCACGCCGAACAGAAGCGCAAAGGCGATCTCGCTCAGCGTGCCGTAACTCCCCCCAATAGCGACCACCGCCTGGGCAGTGCGCATAATGATGGCGTTGCGCGCCTCTCCCAGCCCGGTGACGATGGGGATGTCCACGTAGGGATTGGCCTCCCCCCGATTGGTGCCGGGGAGGATGCCGATGGTGAGGCCGCCGGCGGACTTGGCCCCACGACAGGCGGCCTCCATCACCCCGCCGCGCCCGCCGCAGACGAGCACTGCCCCCCCTTCGGCCAGCGCCCGGCCCACGGCTTCGGCTGCCGCAGCCTCCTCCTCCGTCGGCGCTGAGCCGCCGATGACGGCAACGATGGAATTGGCGTCGGGTGACTTCAGTCGTCGCACCATAACATACATCTTATCGCGGGCCGAGCAGACCGGCTCCGGCAGCCAACTCCTGCATCTCCCGCGTAATAGTCTGCTGCCGTACCATCTGAACTACCAGCGTCCACTCCTCAATCAGCCGCTCGGCGTTCTGAGTGGCCGTTTCCATGAGTTGGAAACGCGCCGAATGCTCCGCTGCAGCCGATTCCAGCATCAGTCCGTACAGGCTGACCTCCACCCATTGCCGGGCCACGCGGGCATATAGGCTCAGCGGGTCAGTCTCAATTATAGGAGGTGGCCACGGCGATGCCTCGGCCTCAACGGCGGGTAGCGCGAACGGGATCAGGCGTACCAACGTTGGCTCGTATTGCCCCATACCGTGATAAGCGTTATAAATCAGATCAACCGCGTCCAATTCGCATTCTTCGTAGTGCGCCAACCACTGGCGGGTTAAATCAAACGCCAGGCGGCAGGACGGCAGCGTGGTTACTGATAGCGTGCCTGCCCAGGCTAGAGGCTGCTGGCGTCGTCGCAGAATACGACACACGCGCGTCCCCAGCGCCATCAGCGTCACCTGTGCACCGGCTACTGTCTGCTCGGCCAGATATTGTTCGGTGCGCTCGACAACCGCTGTGTTAAACCTGCCGCACAGTCCGCGCTCGCTGCCGATCACCAGGGCCACGACTCGTGCTCCCCCCTCCCTCCCCTCCGACGGGGGGAATGAAAGGGGAGAGCGGGCGGTGCGCCGGAAGGCCGGCAACCTGCGGGGGGGCGGTTGTACGTGAGGCAATACCGCCGATAAGATAGCCTTCAGCCGCTCCTCGTAACAGCGCACGTTGGCCATGCGCTTGAGCGCCGCGTGCCAACTTCCCAGGGCAATAGTACGCAATGCGCCGAGTATGGGCTCCACACTGCGGATATGATCTAGGCGGATACGCAATCGTTCCGGGTCTTCCATAATCCGTGCTCAGTAAATCTCGAAGCGGTCGAGGTCCCAGATGAATACCACTGCTCCTCCCAGTTCGGCTGTCACGGGCACAGAGCCGAGTGAGAATGGCGACCTTGGCTCACCGGGCTCCACAGCGACTTGTGAGTGGCAGTTGTCGCGGATAATGGCTAGTACTTCATCCAGGTCTTGTTCCTCTACGGCAATGAAGAGCATCTGTTGGGCCTGACGCAGCACGCCACTCCTGCTATCGGTGAAGGTGGCCGTGTGACCGGCGGTTATCAAGGCTTCCAGGACACGCACGGCTTCATCTCGCGGCACTATTGCCATTATCATTTTCATCGCTTATTCCCTCCTGCCCAGGTTGCGCGATAGTCGGCAAATACTGCCATCAACGTTTGCCGTGTCTCTTCGCTCAGTTCGCCACTGCGTTCAATCTGGTGAAGCAATTCCGCCTGTTCTGCTTCAAGACGGGCCAGCAATCCGCTTTCAAAAGCCGGTATGTCTTCCGGCGGAACATCGTCCAGGAACCCCTCAACAGCCGCCAGCAGGATGACGGTCTGCGCCGCCAGGGACAACGGGCGGTGGGGGGGTTGTCTAAGCGCGGCCTGCAATCGCTCTCCGCGCTGGATTTGCCGCTGTGTGGCCTCGTCCACCTCAGTGCCGAAGCGGGTGAAGCGGGCCACTTCCTCGAACTGGGCCAGTTCCAGCCGCAGGTGACGCGCCACGGCACGCATAGCAGCCGTCTGCGCTACCCCGCCCACACGTGAGACCGAAAGCCCCACATTCACGGCGGGCTTGATGCCACGGTTGAACATCTCGGTATCGAGCACAATCTGCCCGTCGTTGATAGAAATCAGGTTGGTGGGAATGTAGGCCGAGACGTTGCCGCGTTGAGTTTCGATAATCGGCAGCGCCGTCAGCGAACCGCCTCCCGCAGCCTCGTTCAACTTGCAGGCCCGTTCCAGCAACCGCGCATGCAGGTAGAAAACGTCGCCAGGGTAGGCCTCGCGGCCCGGGGGCCGGCGCAACAGCAGGCTCAGTTCGCGGTAAGTGTCGGCGTGCTTGGTCAGGTCATCGTAGACGATGAGTACGTTGTGCCCCTCGTATACCAAGAACTCGGCCATAGTGCAACCGGCGTAGGGCGCCAGGTAGCGCAGCGCCGGCGGGTCGTCGGGGCTGGAGACGACGACGATAGTGTACGGGAGAGCCCCGTGACGGCGCAACGTCTCGATGACGGCCAGCGTAGAGGACTTCTTCTGGCCGATGGCTACATAGACACATAGCACGCCGCTCTCGCGCTGGTTGAGAATGGCGTCTATGGCCAGCGTCGTCTTGCCAGTCTGCCGGTCGCCGAGAATCAACTCCCGTTGTCCGCATCCGATGGGCACCAGCGCGTCCACTATCTTCAGACCGGTGTGCAAGGGCTCGTGTACAGGTGCCCGCTCGATGATGCCGGGCGCGTCTCGTTCCAGGTAGTGAAACTCCGACGCCGCTACCGGTCCGCGGCCGTCCAGCGGCTCGCCCAGCGGATTTATCACCCGGCCCAGCAACCTATATCCCACCGGCACGCGCAGCCGCTCGCCGGTGCTCGTCACCAAGTCGCCGCCCTGGATGCCTTCGTCAGGCCCCAGCAGGATCACATCAATGAGATCGTGATCCAGGTTGATGATCAGGCCCTGCACACCCGTGGGAAATATGACCACTTCATCGGTACGCGCTCTGGGCAGGCCGGAGAGAGTGGCCACCCCCTCACCAACGCGCTGCACAGTGCCCACGTCACGGAAGCGCACCTCGCCGGACAGTTCGTCGGCCTCCCGGCGGAGCATCTGAAGCACCGACAAGATATCGGGCTGCACTTGCGACGCGCCTGCCAGCGCCGCCGCGCGGTCGCTGATGCGCTGGATGGTGCTGGCCTGCTCGAAGTGTACTGCGCCGTCCTGCCGGTCCACCTGTTGATGGAGCATCTGTAGCAACGCTGCCACGTCAGGTTCAGGAGGTGGCTTGCTCATCGGCCATGCGCTCCTTGAGAGCCTCAGAGACGCTTTCCCGCAAGTCGGCCAACTGCCCGGCGATGGAGTGATCCATAACAGTGTCGCCCAGGCGCACCCGCAGGCCGGCCACCAACGTCGGATCAGTCTTCAACTCCAGGTTCACGTGGCGGTCGGCCAGCGCGGTGAAGGTGCGGGCCAGCAGCCCCTGCTGTTCCGGTGAGAGAGGCCGTGCGGTCGTCACGTAAGCCGTAGGGATGCGGTCGCCCAGCGCACGCCGGAACGTCTCCACGCGCTCCATCTCGCTGCGCCCCAGTTCCCAAATACGGTCGTTAAGTTGTTTCACCAGTGCATCGTGCACCTCCGGCGGTGTGACACGTCCGATCACCTTCCCGCTGATCTCCAGGATGGTATCTAGAAGTTCGTCGTAGAAAGCGTCCAGTGCCTGCTGCCGCCACCGGCGGGCGTCGGCGTGGGCCTCGGTCAATATGCGTTCAGTCTCAGCCTGGGCTTCCTGCAGGAGTGTCGCCCGCTCGGCCTCCATCTGCTCCCGCGCCGCGGCGATGATGGATGTCACTTCCTCGTCGGCTCTCGCCAGACGCTCCTCCAGTTCGGCGCGCAAATTCGCTACTTCCTGGCGCTCCTGGGCCAACTCACGAAGCAACCGCTCTTTCTCGGCTGCTCGTTGCATCGCCTTGCGCATCACCGGCCGGAAGAGAAGGTGGTAAAGAAGCGCCACCAGGGCCAGGAAATTTATGATTTGGAAAACAATGGTCACCCAATCAAGTTTTATCATCTGCTAATACCTAGAAGAAACGATCGAGCAGCGGGTTGGCGAAGATCAGAATCAGACAAATGAGCAGCACGTAAATCGCTGTAGACTCCAACAGGGCCATCGAGACGAACAAGGTCGTGCGCAGGTCGTTGGCAGCCTCTGGCTGGCGAGCCATCCCCTCCAGCGCCTTGAGCACCGCTCGTCCTTCGACGATTGCTGGAGTAAGCGTACCCAACACGATGCTTATACCTGTCACGATGATGGTGACTAGCGTAGTTAATACCCCAGGGTCCAATTCTGCCATGTGATTTCCTCCTTATGTTTTGGTTGACTCTGCCTCGCCGGCCTCCAGTCCTGCGGCGATGTAAACGGTGGCCAGGACAGTGAAAATGTAGGCCTGCAGTACACCGGTGAGCATGCTGAAGGCAGTCAGAGGTATCGGTACGATGAACGGCACCAGTGCGAAGATGACGGCTATGATCAATTCGGTGCTGAGGACGTTGCCGAAGAGCCGCAGGGCAAGCGAAAGGGTGCGGCTGAGGTGGCTGATCAGTTCCAGAGGTAGCACAAAGATCGGCGAGGCCAGGTCCTTGAGATAGCCCCTCAGCCCCTTCGACCGGATGCCGAAGTAGTAAACTGAGAGGAAGACGGTCAACGCCAACGCTGCCGGTGTATTGATGTCACGTGTGGGAGAGACAATAGGGAACATTTTACTATGGGGTAACGGGATCGCCGGTAACACACTCAGTATATTGGCGGTGGCGATGAAGACAGCCAGCGTCCCCAGAAACGGTAAATATAGCCCGGCCGGTCGCCCCATCACGGTGGAGATCGTGTCGAGCAGAAAATCCACCAGCAACTCCAGGGCTGCCGGCCGACGGTGCCCTATTATGGCCGCCACCCCTACGATGATGACCATCATTATCCAGGTCGAGACGACCGTGTTGCGTACCGGTAGGCCGAAGATGGTGAACACTACGTAAGGGAAAAAGTCTTCCATATCTCCATTCCTTGTCTGGACCTTATCTGGATTCTGG
Organism: Chloroflexota bacterium; assembly: GCA_003648085.1. Lineage (GTDB taxonomy): Bacteria > Chloroflexota > Anaerolineae > B4-G1 > B4-G1 > B30-G15. The sequence goes on along the minus strand of QMOC01000005.1, from coordinate 3,629 downwards.
CGAATTCGTAACCACTCAGCCGATCTCAGATGAGCCGTTGAAGCGCACCCTTTAGGACGCGGACGAACGCCGACAAAGGCTGATGTTTGAACTTGAACTGCGAGGGTCTGCGTTAATCTGCGTCCGATCTCGAATCTGGCAGAGCGGCTGAGTAGTCACCCGCGTTCTTGCGACCGCAGGACAGCAGCGGGTATGCACCATCGAACCAACCACAGCCCGATGAAGGCCAACAGGCAGGGCACGATGCCGCACTGCAAGGCAGCGACCAGCAGGCCGACGGTTAGCCCCCAGCGCAGCAGCCCCCCGACCAGCATCCAGGCCACAGTGCGACGGGGCGAGCCACGCCGCAAGCGGATCACCGAATGCCACAAGGTCAGCATATTCAACACACCTACCGCCCCACCGACGAACAGCCACAACGCTATCATTCGTCTGCTCTGTTCTCGCCCTCTTCCGGCGCAGCACATCGCCGGCTGCGCTCGGCTATGCGCCGGATGGCCCGCGCCACGTTGTAGAAGCCCACGCCGATGCCCAGTACCAACATCCCCAGCGTAAAGACGTAACCTGTCTCCAGCCAGCGATCCAGAAAGTGCCCCAGCAACACCCCGCCGAAGATCGGTAGCGCCAGGTCCCACCCCAGCGACGTGGCCCTCAGCGCCTCGCGCCACAGGGCTGCCCAGTCGCCCCGATCATCCCTTTTCATCACTCGTGTCCAGCATCCCTGTCAGAAGCCCAAGCCAGACCACTGGTGAAGACCGTCACGCCGTTGCGGTCCACCTGCAGGATACCTGCCTCCAGGTTGAGCGTGTACTCGCCTGCTGCGTTGGCGTAGCACAGCGGCGCGGTGACCGTCTCGGCCAGGAGTGGCGCGTGGCCAGGCCAGATGCTGATCCCGGCCCCATCGGCCAGTTGGGCTCGCACCCAGGCTACGTTCTCCACATCGAGCAACATTTCGGCTGGGGTCAGCACCGTCAAGCGCAGGGACTTAGTCACCGTTTCCTCCCACCATAGCCAACTGCTTCGCTTTGGCTACGGCCTCGTCAATCGTGCCCACCATGTAGAACGCCTGCTCCGGCACATCGTCGTGGCGGCCCTCAAGAATTTCACGGAAGCCGCGCAGCGTCTCGGCCAACGGCACGTAGCGGCCAGGCAGGCCGGTGAACGGCTCGGAGACGAAAAAGGGCTGGGTGAGGAATCGCTGTATCCGGCGTGCCCGGTTGACCGCCAGACGATCCTCTTCGCTCAATTCCTCCATCCCCAGGATGGCGATCACGTCCTGTAGTTCCTGGTAGCGGGCCAGCAACGCCCGCACTTCTGTGGCAATGGCGTAGTGTTCCTCTCCTACACTGACCGGAGTGAGCAGGGAACTGGTGGATTCAAGCGGGTCAATGGCGGGATAGAGGCCCATGCTGGCCTGGCGCCGTGAGAGCACGGTGGCCGCGTCCAGGTGAGCGAAGGTAGCCACGACTGCCGGGTCGGTCAGATCGTCGGCCGGCACGTAGACCGCCTGCACGGAAGTGACGCTGCCCCGGCCGGTGGTGGTGATGCGTTCCTGCAACTCACCCATCTCGCTTTCCAGCGTGGGCTGGTAGCCGACGGCACTGGGGAGCCGGCCCAGCAGTGCCGAGACCTCCGCGCCGGCCTGGATGTAGCGGAAGATGTTGTCAATGAAGAGTAGCACCGGACGTCGCTCGTGGTCGCGGAAATACTCGGCCATCGTCAATGCGGTGAGCGGTACGCGCAGCCGTGCCCCAGGCGGCTCGTTCATCTGCCCAAAGACCAAGACGGTGCTATCGAACACCCCACTGCGCTGCATCTCCAGCCACAGTTCGTTGCCTTCACGACTGCGCTCGCCTACGCCGGCGAAAAGCACGATGCCGGAGTGCTCGCGGATGGTGTGGCGCATGAGTTCGATCATCAGCATCGTCTTGCCCACCCCCGCGCCGCCAAAGAGGCCGATCTTGCCGCCACGAGGGTAGGGGGTCAGCAAGTCAATGGCCTTGATGCCGGTGACGAAGGGCTCGGTGCTCACCCGTTGCTCGTGCAACGGCGGTGATGCGGTGTGGATCGAGCGCCATTGCACCCTCTCAGGCGGTGGTTGTTTATCAATGGGCTGGCCCAAGACGTTGAACATACGTCCCAATGTCGCCCGGCCCACCGGGACGCGGATGGGGTAGCCCGTATCGAGCACCGGCAACCCCCGGCGCAGGCCCGCCGTGCTGCCCATCGCAATCGCCCGCACCGTGTGAGGATCAATGTGCTCCTGCACCTCGATCGTCAGTTCCGGGCCATCGTCCCGTTGGACCAGCAGCGCATTATGGATGCTGGGCAGGTCGCCGGAGGCGAACTCCGCATCTACGACCACGCCGGCCACACGTGCCACGCTTCCCGTTCTGGCCAATTCCTCGCTCCTTACCTCACGTTCCCCGGCCCAGGATCACGGCGCCTCGCCCGGCCCCTCGACGCTGGTCCGGCTCGGCAAACGCCCCTTCTTCCTCCTCGGTCCCAATCAGCGCCAGCAGCGCCTCGACCTCGTCCAGATGTAGCCCGAACTGCTCTCCTCTGTCGAGCAGCGCCTGCGCCAGCGCCCGGGTCACTTGGGCTTTGAGTTCCTGCGGGGATTGGAACTCCGTCCACGTCACGTCCGACGATCGGTGCAGCAGCGTCTGAGCGGAGGGGCTGTAGAGCACGCGCTTGCGGTAGGCCAGCAGCGCCTTGCCCGCACCCCGCGCCTGCTGCCATTCAGCGCCCATCGGAGCAGCGAAGTCGGCCCCCAATACCACCAGGTACAGGTCGCAGCGCTCGATGAAGGTTAGCGGTTCGAACGCCTTCTCGCCCGGTCTGGGGGTGTGCTTGATCTCCCAGCCCACCGAGACGGGCAACTCGGCCACCGCCTGGCCCAGCGCCTCTCGCTCCGGTGCCAGATCGGGGCTACTGCTCACAAATAAGCGGATTGGTCTGGCCATTGCTTGCGCCTCCGCCAACCGGTTTGGTGCGTATCAAGTTTACCATCTCTCACAGCAAAAGACAAGGGCGCACCTATCCTTTTAGCGCGCCCTAATACCCACGCGGTCGCCTGTCCGGCCCCCGTTCATGACCCGACAGGATTTGCCTATCCGACCTGGCTAATTGTTTATCGTCATAGAAGATGTCAATGTCCCGGGCATCCCCGCCCGGCAGGAAACCCCGCCGGTAAAGGTTAAGCAGCGGGTGATACACCCGCCGCGAACACCGGCCGGGTAGTTACACCGGTTGGCCGAAGCGTGCAAGTAATCGCTCGTGCAACTCCGCATCCTGCTCAACCGCTTCCGTCAGGCTGGGCCAGCGGGCAGCGAACTCGAAGTAGCGGGGGGCAGACTCCGTGGCGTGACGCTGGGCTTGGGTGACGATGGCCTCCGGCGGGCCGAAGCGGGCGGTCACCTCTGGCGTGGCCTCGGCCTGCACCGCCGCCAACGCCTGCTCTTCGAGGTCATCGCGCAGGAAGCGACCCGGGTACGGGTCGAACCGCGTCATATCGGCGCCGGCCAGCCGCAGTTTCTCCCGCTCGTAGACGAAGCGCAGCACGTCTTGGCACAGCTTGCTCCAGGTATAGGCGCTGTGTGCGCTATCTGGCGCGTCGGGCGGCATGT
>QMOC01000004.1 GCA_003648085.1 Chloroflexota bacterium | reverse complement strand
GGATACGACCTCGACCAACGCGGCCGCGGTGGCAGTCGGCGGCTCCTCCCTCGGAGCCAGGAGAGAGGCCAGAAGGGGCCGTCCCGCTATCGCGAGGGCGACCACGAGCGCGATACTGAGGAGCAGCACCGCCCCCACGGCCAACCAGCGCGTGCGTGAAGGGGAGACCGGAATATCGCGGGGCTGAAATGGCGCTGACTCGGCGGGGGGGCGTATAGACGGGGCAGGGCCTGCCTCCACAGGCACGGCTGCCGGAGTTGCGGCCTCCACGCCGTGCACTTCGGTCTCGTAACGGGCCAGAACCTCGTCGGGGGAAAGGCCAAGGTAGCGGGCGTAGATGCGCAGGAACCCACGCACCTGCACTTCTCCGCCGGGGAAAGCGGCGAAATCCCCGGCCTCCAGCATCTCCAAGAAGCGAGCCCGAATGCGAGTGGCGGCCTCAGCCTCCTGTAACGTGCTTCCCTTGGCTTCCCGCGTCTGGTGCAGCCATACCCCAAGCGTTTCCATCGCTGATCCCTGTGTAGTAGCGCCTTCAGTCGCTCCCCTCTTCCTCGGGCTCGGCCGGGGTCGGCTCAGGCAGTTCTCCGCCTTCCGGCTTCACTACGACCTTGACCTCGGCCACCACACCCGGCGCCAGACGCACGGGTACGGTGTGTTCACCCACCTGCCGGATCGGTTCAGAGAGGATATGTTTGCGGCGGTCGAACTTCTCGCCGACCTCGCGTTCGAGCGTCTCGGCGATGTCGGCGGTGGTGATGGAACCGAATAAGCGGCCCTTCTCACTGGCCTTGGCCTCAAAGGTGAGGGTGAGGCTGTTCAGGCGCTGGGCGAGCGCCTCGGCACGCGCCGCCAATCGTTCCGCCCGGCGGGCTTCCACGGCCCGGCGCTGCTCGAACTCTTTCAAAGCGCCGGCAGTGGCCTTCACTGCCAATCCTTTGGGGATCAGGTAGTTACGGGCGTAGCCGGTTGCGACGTCTTTAACTTCGCCGGCCTGTCCCAGGTTGGGCACGTCACGGGTCAGGATAATCTTCACGGTTATCTGCCTCCAAGGGGGAATGGGGTGCAGTAGGGCGGGTGGGATTTGAACCCACACGTCCTTGCGGACAGAGGATTTTAAGTCCCCGGCGTCTACCGTTCCGCCACCGCCCCGCATACACTACGGGCAGCCTCGCACGCTGCCCGCTCTTCCGCGTATACACCAGAAGGCGACGGCCGGAATCGAACCGGCGAATAAGGGTTTTGCAGACCCCTGCCTTACCACTTGGCTACGTCGCCTTGTCCATAAAAATTTTACCATACATCTCCCCTCGCCGCAAGTCGCCCTAGTTTCTGGTGCGAAACTCGACGGAGGCCCCGATTTATCGGGGTCTTCCCGGCTGAAGCCGGGCCTCCGTCCCCCCTTTGCACCGAGAACCGGTCTGGATGATCACCGTGGCCGGCTTGACAATCGCTCAAGGCAACGTATACTTGGCTCGCAATGACCGACGAGAGACGGGACGCAGGGAAGCCGGATAGCGCGGAGCAGCGCCCCCGGAGCCGCATCGCCCTTGCGCTCGCCTGGATGTTCAGGCCGGACGAGGTCGGGCGCCCCTTGATACTGCGGCCGCGCAGCGTGCGCCTGCTCGTCTTGCTCATCTTGGGCAACTTGACCATTCTGGTGCTGCTGACCGTCGCGTTATATCAGGCAACCACTGCGCCGGTCGTCGTGGAATCACCGCTGCCCCTGCCACCCGCCGCCACTGCGACGCCCGGCCCCTCTCCCACTGCCGGCCCCACACCCACTCCCCTCGGCAGCGGCGGGGCCATCGCCTTCACTCTGCGGCGCAACGGCAACGCCGATGTCTACGCCCTCAACCAGGCCGACCGGCAACTGGTGCGGCTGACCCACGATCCGGCCGAGGACCGAGACCCAGCCTGGTCGCCCGACGGCAACTACATCGCTTTCGCCTCAAATCGTGCCCATAATTGGGACATCTATCTGCTGGACCTGGCCAGCGATAGGCTGATCCGCCTGACCCACGCTCCCGGATTCGACGCCAATCCCAGTTGGTCGCCTGATGGCCGCTGGATCGCTTTCGAATCCTATCGGCACGATAATCTCGACATCTACGTGATGAGCACCGCCGGGGGACAGGTGCAGCGGGTCACGACCGATCCCGCCCCCGACTACGCTCCGGCCTGGTCGCCCGATGGCCGGGCCATTGCCTTTACCTCCTTCCGCGGCGGCAACAAGGACATTTATCTCTACCTCCTCGATGAGGGAAAGACCACCAACGTCACCCACAGCCCCGACTTGAATGAGGATGACCCTGCCTGGGCCCCCGACGGCACGCAATTGGCCTACGTCAGCGGGCCACGCGGCAACCCCTCCATCCAGATCACAGTCTTCGATTGGAACACGATGACGGCTGATCGGTCCCAGACCGAACTCTTCGGCGCCGGAGGGTCCCCGGCCTGGGCCCCTGATGGTCAGAGCCTCATCTACACCTACGAGCGGGGTGGGCGCAGCCACCTCATCGCGGCCAGCATGACGGGCTGGGCGTTGTTCCACGAGGTCTACAGCACCGACGGCCTGCTGGATGATCTGGCGTGGACGAGCCGGGATCTTTCCCCCCGCGTCGTAGACCGGGCCCGAGCCGTCGAGCCGGCCCAGGAGCCGCCGCTGTACGTGGAACTGGTGCAGCCGACGCCGACCGGCGGCCCACCCTACAGACTGGTCCCGCTCCCCAATGTCAATGGTGACGAGGGAGAATTTCTCTCCGACCGGGTGAACGAGAGTTTCAACGCGCTCCGTCAGCGCGTGATCGAGGAGGCAGGATGGGACTATCTGGCCAACCTGAACAGTTCGTGGCTGCCGATCACCCACACCCCACCCTCGGGCCACTCGCGTATGAGTTGGCATCTCTGTGGCAGAGCGATTGGGCTGGATCAGGAGCCTTACGAGGAGGATGAATCATCCGTTGAACTGATGCGTGAGGATGTGGGCAACGTCACCTACTGGCGCGTCTTCATCCGTGCTGCCGAGCAGGATGGGAGTATGGGCGAGCCCCTGCGCGAAGCACCGTGGGACCTGCATGCCCGCCAGCAGGGCGGACGTGCTATGGTGGAGGGAGGTGCACCTGAGGCACAGGTTCCGGCCGGCTACTACGTGGACTTCACCACCCTAGCCGACGACTATGGCTGGGAGCGGGTGCCGGCCCTGTGGCGCTGGCGCTACTTCTGGCCGGACATCCGTTGGTGGGAGTTCCAGAAGAGCGACGGCCTGACCTGGTGGGAGTGCATGCTGGAGGTCTTCGAGCCAAAGGAGATTGAAGCCGCCTTCGGGCCCATTCCCGGATACGAGGACTAAGTACCTATCCGGATAAACCTGAACAAGCGTTGCGCGCTTTCCCTAACCTTTTGCCAAGAAAGGATAGCAGGTTATTCTTGATATTCGGAGAGGCAAGCAAATGGTAGTTACTCGCGAATTGAATCTGCGCACCAGAGGTCATTGCGACATCCAGGACATCACCTCCCAGGTTGCGAACGCAGTAAGGGAGTCAGGGCTGCGGACGGGCATCGTCACCGTCTTCTGCCCCGGCTCGACCGGCGGCCTGACCACCATCGAGTACGAGAGTGGTGCTCTGGCCGACCTCCGACAAGTGCTCGATGAGATCGTACCGCCCGATCGGGACTACCGCCACCACCTGCGCTGGGGGGATGACAACGGCCACTCCCACATCCGCTCCGCCCTTATCGGCCCCTCGCTGACCGTGCCCTTCGTTGAGGGCCGCCTCACCTTGGGCACGTGGCAACAGATTGTATTCCTCGATTTCGACACCCGCCCCCGGTCACGGCGGTTGGTGGTGCAGGTGCTGGGAGAGCAATAGGACAAGTTAGCGACTTGTCCCACAGGAGGCAAAAAATGCCCAACCGCAAAGTAATGGAAGCGGCGGCTGAACGACGCCGTAAGATGCGACCGTCGGCGGAGCGTGCCTACCGTAAGTACGGTGCACGGGTGAGCGAGTTGATCCGCCAATTGGGTGGCCCCACGCAGGCCGAGCACGATCGGGCCTTCGAACTGCTCAGTCGCATGGGAGAGTTTGCCGCCCCCGCGTTGTTGGAGGCGCTGACCGACCCGACACTGGCCCCTGTTGCCGCCGACGAGATCGTCTCCCTCCTGGGGGGCACCGGCGATGAGCGGGCGCGGGAAGCGGTGTGGCAGTTTCTTCAGGCCAATTTAGACGACCCCGAACGGGTCTCCACCGCTACACTGAGCCTGGCCGGCCTGGGAGATGACCGTGCTCTGCCCTACCTGCGCCGAGGACTGGATGCTGAGGGTGAGGAACTGGTCGCCAACGCAGTAGCCGGTATGATAATGCTGGGACAGCCGGAGGACATCCCTCACCTGCGCCAGGTGCACCGCCGCCATCGCGCCAACCGCGAGATTCGCTTCGGGATCGCCAACGCCGTGCTCACCATCCTGGGGGAGACTGACCAGCGCACCTTCAACCGCACGCTAGACGAAATTCGCACCAGTTTCGCCGATCGGGACCTGTGGGCCGACATCTGGGCCATCCTGGAGAGCCAGTTTGGGGCCCCACGTCACCCGATACATTGACCGGAAATGAGGGGAAGTGCTTGACGTCGTAGCCATCGGCGAGGTATTGTGGGACATTATCGGCGCGGAGAAGCACCTGGGCGGAGCGCCCTTTAATTTCGCCGCCCACTGCCGTCACCTGGGTACCCGCAGCGCGATCATCAGCCGTGTGGGGCGCGATGAACTGGGCGACGAGATTCTGACCCGGGCGCGAGAACTGGGCGTGGATGCCGGGCTGATCCAGCGTGACGCCGAGCACCCCACCGGCCAAGTGCACGTGACGCTCGATGCCGACGGCAAACCGACGTTCGACATCTGCACCGGAGTGGCCTACGACTACCTCGCTGCTGACCCCGCAGCCTTAGCCCGCGTCGGGGAGGCCGATGTGGTCTGCTTTGGCACGCTGGCGCAGCGACATCCGGTGGCACGGCGCTCCATCGCTACGCTGCTTGAGGCCGCACCACAGGCGCTCCTCATCTGTGATCTCAACCTGCGTCCACCTCACTACTCCGCCGAGGTCGTGCGCGAGTCGCTCGTGCGCTGCCACCTGCTGAAGTTGAACGACGACGAACTACGCGTGGTGCAAGGGATGCTACAGCGGGAGAGCATGGACGAGGACCGGTTCCTGCTGCACCTGCTGGACGTTTACGGACTGGAGTTGGTCTGCGTGACGCTGGGCGCACGCGGGTGTATCCTGCGCACGCACCAGGAGCGGGTCGTCGCGCCTGGGCTTAAGTGCCGGGTGGTGGACACGGTCGGCTCCGGGGATGCCTTCGCAGCGGCGCTGGTGGTGAAGTACACGGCGGGCCGACCACTGGCCAAGGTAGCCGACTTCGCCAACCTGGTGGGAGCCTACGTCGCCACGCAGCCCGGCGCGACGCCGCCCATTACGCCGGAGGTGTTGGAGGCCTTCGCTGCCCGATCGCAGCGGAGTGCCGAGGCCGGGGACATCCTATCTTTCTGACCGGTCTAATCAATCGCTTCGATGCTCCCTAACGCTTCCTGCCAACTTGCCTCATCCGGTTGCCCATCCTCGAATATCACCACCCCAAACAGGCGGGCATGGGACTTGGCTCCTTCACCCCATACTTCACCGGCCGCTACGGGCAAGGCTCGGATTCCAACCCGACGCAATATCTTTGCTCGCCGCTCCGCCCGCTCTACGTCGTGTTTCTCCACCAACCAGGAAACTTCCACCACCAGCACAACCTCGTCACCATTCTCCCGCCTCCGTCCTTTCCAGAAGAGATCGGCAGCCAAAGCATCCTTACGCTCACTATGGGAGATTATCCCTTGCTTCTGAGCCTCATAGAGGCGATCGGCGACCCGGTTAGCGACATCGTGGCCTCGGCTGAGCAATAGCCCGAAGATAGACGCCGCCCGATTTTGGTACCACAACTCCTTAGCCGTTCCCTTCAATGAACCGACGTCTTTGGTCATTGTGTACATCTGGTCCGCCAGTCGCTCGACGCCCTGCCAGATGCGCCGTCGGTCTTCGGCCGCCTCGGCGAAGCCCTTCTCCATCGCCTCCCAGATGCGCCGTCGGTCTTCGGCCGCCTCGGCGAAGCCCTTCTCCATCGCCTCCCAGATGCGCCGTCGGTCTTCGGCCGCCTCGGCGAAGCCCTTCTCCATCGCTTCCCAGATGCGCTGCCGGTCGGCAGCCGCCTCGGCGAAGCCCTTCTCCATTCGCTCATTGGTCTCACGGATAGCCTCCCAGATGCGCTGCCGGTCGGTAGCCGCCTCGGCACGAGCAGCAGCGGCCTCGGCGAAGCCCCGCTCCATCCGCTCGGTCAGCCTGACCAATGCTTCCTCTGTCCGACGCTGAGCCTCGGCCAACTCTTTCACTGCGCCCGGCAAATCGAGGAACTCCTGGGGGAAGAGCACCTCACGCAGTTCCGCCCGCCACCGTGGATGGGTCTCCAGGGCGCGCACCAGTTCGTGAAACTTAATCGTCGTAACAGTCACTATCGTCCTCCCGTGATAAGTATACCATAAAACGGTCGGTTTTCAATCAGGTTGCGGGAAGCCGTTGAATTGACATGCTGCCCCAATCGGGCCGGTGATGAGCACCTACTCGCCGATCTTCGCCCTTTCCCAGGTGCCTATCGGCGCACTCGCCGAACGAATGCGGCATAAGCCCTTGCTCGTCTGCGTCCCGCTGCTGCTCGCGTCGGCTTGGGTTCTGTCGCGGGTTCCAGAAGGCTGATGGAGACCTATCCACGTGAGAGATTTGCACCTGCCGCGCCTTCGGCTATAATCACCGTCATCAAGACGTATGGACACACCAATGTCCCCACCTCCCGACAAGCCTCGCGGGCCAGCCTTCCCAATGCCGTGGCTCATCGTCGTGCTGGCGGTCACGGCACTCCTGGCTTTCCTCGTCGTCACGCCAGATGGGCTGCTGACTAAGGCGGATATGATCGGCTACGCCGTGTGCCACCGCTTGGAAGGGCACTCCTTCACCATCGCCGGGCGCCAACTGCCACTCTGTGCTCGCTGCACCGGTACCTTCATTGGCGCACTAACCGGATTCTTCGGGCAGGCCGTGGTGCTGCGCCGCCGTCGCGCCGCCGAGTTCCCTCCCCTCTATATCATCATCATTCTCGCTGGTTTCATCCTGTTTTGGGCAGCCGACGGTCTGAACTCCTACCTGACCCTCATTAACGGCCCGCATCTTTACGAGCCTGAGAACTGGCTGAGGCTGATCACTGGTGCGCTCAACGGGCTGACGATGAGCGCGCTCGTCTACCCGGTGTTCAACTTCACGCTGTGGCGGTGTCCTGCCCCCGAGCGGGCCATACGCAATCTGCGCGATCTGGGGGTGTTGCTCGTGCTCGAAGCCGGCATAGTCGGCCTGGTGCTCACCCGTTGGCCCTGCCTGCTCTACCCGCTGGCTCTGGTGAGTGCATTGGCTGTGCTGACCCTGCTCACCAGCGTCAATAGTATGCTGGTGGTGATGATTGTGCGGCGAGAGAACGTGGTGGATACCTGGAGCCAGGCCATCGTCCCGTTGCTGGCCGGCTTCACGGTGAGTCTCGTCCAGATTGGCGTGATTGACGTCGTAAGGTACGCGCTCACTGGCACACTCTCAGGCATTCCACCACCGCAGTAGCAGTTGCATTGTGTCCCCACCTGAGTATAATAGCAAATGTCAAAGTGAAGGAAGTGAGAGAGGAGACACAATGGACATCGGTAAAGCCCTCGGTTTTGTGTTCGAAGACGAAGAGTGGGTGAGCAAGATCTTGTTGGGAGCACTGATCACGCTGATTCCCATTTTTGGTGGGTTTGCGCTTATGGGATATGCCATCGCGCTCATCCGCAACGTCATGGCCGGCGAGCCCCGGCCCTTACCCGTCTGGGACGACCTGGGGCGCTACTTCATGGACGGGCTGACGTTCTGGGTCGCCACCCTGGTTTACGCGCTGCCTTTATTGATCCTCATCTGCCCTGTTATGATGGTCTGGCTTCTGCCGGCGCTTGCCGGTGAGAACGAAAACCTGATGAAAATCCTGACCGGCATATCCGGGCTCGTGAGCGTGGGGCTGGGTTGCCTGGCGCTTCTGTACGGCATCCTGCTGGCGCTTCTGACGCCCGTATTGCAGATACGCTACGCGGAGACCGGCGAACTCGGAGCCTGCTTGCGCTTTGGGGATATCTTCCGTTTCCTGTTCGACAACATCGGAAGTATCATCATCGCCCAGGTGCTCATGTGGGTGGCAGGTGTGATCATCGGGAGTGTGGTGAGCGGGCTGGCTGGTGCTCTGAGCATTGTCCCCATCTGCGGGTGGATTCTGGCAGCCGCACTCGGCCTGCTGATGCTGCCCGTCGGCGTCTGGTTGATGGCCTTCTCCGGGCATCTGTACGGTCAGATTGGCCGCCAAGCCGGAACAGCCCCCCTCGTGGTCTGAGTGGTTCATTGTAAATAAGGTCCCTATAACGGGACACAGGGTGCATAGTTTGTATAGAGAATGTAGACAATGGTAGGTCAAGCCTTTCTGAGCCTGGCGACCGCCTTCGGCCTCTCGACCTCAGCCGGGTTGAACGCCTACATCCCGCTTCTGATCGTGGCGCTGCTGGCCCGCTTCACCTCGCTGGTCACGCTCAACGAGCCGTGGGATGCGTTGAGCAGTTGGTGGGTCATCGGCACACTGGTCGTACTACTGGTCGTTGAAATCCTGGTGGATAAAGTGCCTGCCGCCGACACCGCCAACGACATCATCCAGACCTTCGTCCGGCCGGCAGCCGGAGCGATCCTCTTCGCCGCCACCACAAATGCCATCGGCCTCCACCCCGTTCTGGCGGCCATCTGCGGGGTGATCCTGGCCGGCGGCGTGCACGTCGTCAAGGCCGGTGGACGACCGGTGGTGGCGGCCACGACGGCAGGAATGGCCAACCCAATCATGAGCACGATCGAGGACATGATCTCACTGGGAACGTCGGTGCTGGCCATCGTGGCCCCTTACCTGATGGCCACCCTGATCGTGATCGCGCTGGCGCTGTTCACCTGGTGGTACGTGGGCCGCCGCCCAAGACGGACATATTAGTCATTCTCGCGCCACAGATAGTAAAGGAGAAGAGCAATGAGTCAAGAGTCCTATCCGTACGCACCACCCCCGGCTACGCCGCAGACCAGCGGCCTCGCCATTGGCAGTCTGATCGCCAGCATCCTGGGGCTGACCCTGCTTCCCACTATCGGCAGCATCATCGGCCTCATCCTGGGGTACATGGCCCGCAACCAGATACGCGACAGTGGCGGGATGATGGGCGGCGAGGGACTGGCCCAGGCCGGCATCATCATTGGCTGGGTTGGAGTCGGCCTGACGGTGATAGGCCTCTGCCTTGGCCTGCTTGGACTGGCCCTGGGTTTCGCCATCCCCGGGGTCACCATCTGCGCGGGTCTGGGCAACACCTTCTAACCACATTGCGGTCGGCAAACGCAGGCTGGCAGGTTGGTAGACCGGTGGCCAGTCTATCAATCTGCCAGCGATGATCCCGCCGGGTGCCCTTCATCCCGGTGAGGCGGTGTTTTAAGCATTTGTTCCCGCCCAGGTATTGAAATTGGCATCCTTATGCTGTATAATAGGATTGTGATGCATGCTCTTTGCGCCAGCCAGTTTAATTAAAGGAGGTGTCTCATGCGTAGAGCATTCTCCATCCTCGCCGTCGTTCTAAGCCTTCTCCTGCTCACTGCACCAGCGGCCCTGGCCAAGCCGAACGAATGTAACATCATCTGTTATCACATCGTCCAGCCGGGGGAGACCATCTTCTGCATCGCACGGGCCTACGGCGTGGATCCCTGGGCGATCGCGGCCCAAAACGGGATCGTGAATCCCAACGTTATTCACCCCGGACAGGTGCTGGCCATCCCCGATGCGTACGCCTGGGTGCCGCCCGGTCCAACGTGTGTACGTCAGTGCCCGCCTTGGCCTGGCTATCCCTGCACTTGCGCCACTTACCACACCGTTGTCAGTGGCGAGAATCTGTATCGCATCTCGCTGAACTACGGCGTGAGCATGTGGCGCATAGCCGAGTGCAACAGCATCTACGACCTGAACTACATCCGCGCCGGCGATGTGCTGTGCATCCCGGCCGACCCCTAGCCAGAGGCAAGCATCACTCCTGCAATACCCGGCCACGGTTTGGGCCGTGGCCGGGTATTTACCGCACGCCCACAGAGAATCCGAGGGGAGTGGAGGCCAAAGAGACTCCCGACAGCCAGCCAAAGCGGACTATTGACCCGTCCGGGCGGCGATTCAGAGCGCTTCCAGCGCCCCTCTGCTGCTTAGCCTGAAGCCTTGATCTCCAGGCTTTCAGCGCATCTGTGCTCTGTGCCTGGCGATGCTCTTGTATGACGAGGCCAGCAGGAAAGTGGTGCCGGCGACGATGATAATAGTCGCCCCAGAAGTGAGGTCGAAGACGTAGGAAAGCCACAGGCCGGAGCCGGTGAAGACAACGCCCAGAAGGGTCGAGAGTAACATCATCTTCCTGAGATCAGAGGTAAATTGATCGCTGATCGCCGCCGGGATGGTCAGAAGAGCGATCACCAGGATGAGCCCCACGACGCGCATCAGCATCACGACGGTCAGAGCGATGAGACACAAAAGAACCAGGTAGATGCGCTCCACAGGAATACCGACGACCGTCGCGAATTCCTCATCGAAGGAGAGAGCCAGGAACTCCTTGTAGAGCAATGCCACTACCAGGATGATGACCCCATCCAGAAGGAGCATCAGGAGTATCTCAGAAGACGGCACAGTCAGGATGCTCCCAAAGAGGTAACTCATCAGGTCTGCGGCGTAGCCTGGCGTCAGGTCAATCAGGATGATCCCCATTGCCATGCCCAGCGCCCACATCACGCCGATGACCGTATCCACGCGCTGGCGTGTGTGCTTGCTCACCACCCCTATCCCCAACGCAGAGGCAAGGCTGAAGCCGATCGCCCCGAGCACCGGGTCAATGCCCAGGAAGTACCCCAGCCCAATGCCACCGTAGGCAGCGTGGGCGATTCCACCGCTGATGAAGACGATCCTGTTGACCACGACGTAGGTGCCGATGATGCCGCAGGCCACACTGACCAGCACCCCGGCAAACAGCGCATTTCTCATAAACTCGTACTGCAATGCCTCGATCATCGTTCCTCCTCACTGGTGCGTGGCCAGCACCCGATGGGGCACGCCGTGGGCGATCAGGTCCACAGGGCAGCGGTACGCCTCCTCCAGCATATCCGGCGTGATCTCCTTCGAGGCGTGATAAATTAACCTCCGGTTAAGACAGGCAATTTTCTTCACGTAGGCGGAGATGACACCGATGTCGTGCGAGACCAGAATGATAGTGACCTCTTCGTTCAGTCTCCTCAACAACTCATACAGATCCACCTCAATTTGAGTGTCGAGACTGGCCGTTGGCTCGTCGAGCAATAGGATGGTTGGCTCGGTTGCCAGAGCGCGGGCGATGAGCACTCTCTGTATCTGCCCCCCGGAGAGTTTGCCGATTTGCCGGCCTTTCAAATCGAGCATCTCCACTCTCTCCAGGGCCTCAGCCGCGATACGTTTGTCCTCGGCCGTGTACTTCCTGAAACGTCCCCGCTGCCCCAGGCGTCCCATCAATGCCACGTCCCACACACTGACCGGAAACTCACGGTCGAACCGGGTATATTGGGGAACGTAGCCGACGAATCTCCGGCTCTCCTCTGGACTGCCCCCCAGAACGGTCACTTTCCCTCGGCTCGGCTTCACCAGTCCAAGGATGACTTTCAGGAGGGTCGTCTTCCCCCCGCCGTTGGGTCCGATAATTCCCAGAAAGTCGTGTGCTTCGACCGAGAGATTGACCTCTTCGAGCACCACCTGCTCATCGTAGCGCACCCAGACATCTTCCAGATGGATAACCTCATCGTTGCTCATCTTACTTTTCCTTCATCTCCTGGGCGAGCGTCCTGGCGACGCTGCGCAGATTGTTCATCCAGTCTCTGGCCAGGGGGTCCACGAACACGACCTTACCGCCGATCTGCCGGGCGATGGTCTCGGCACTCCTGGTACTAAACTGAGGCGAGACAAAGATGACTTCGATGTCGTTTGTCTTCGCCGTCTCTATCAATTCGGCGAGTTCCGCCGCGCTCGGCTCCTTTCCCTCAACCTCAACCGGAATCTGCTCCAGGCCGTAGTCCCGGGCAAAGTATGACCAGGCTGGATGGAAGACCATGAACTTCTTACCTTTGACCCCGGCGAGGGTCTCCGCGATTTCAGCGTCGAGCGCGTCCAGGTCTGCGACAAATTGCTCCTTATTTTGCGCGTAAAAGCCCGCGTGCTCGGGATCCACCTCGATCAGCCCCTGGTAGATGTTCTCTGCCTGTACCTTGACGAGGCGTGGGGAAAGCCAGATGTGAGGGTCCTTCCCTCCGATGCGCTCGATGCCAGCGGAGGAGTCCACGATCAGCATTCCTGGGTTGGCGGCCGCGATCTTGTCCATCCAGGCCTCTTCAAAGGGCACACGTATTCTGACGTACACGTCGGCCTGGCTGAGGTCTCTCATCTGGCCGGCGGTCGGCTCGTAGGTGGCAGGGCTGGCGCCAGGTGGTACCATGACGGTGACTTCAACCCTATCCCCGCCTATGCGCTCGACGAAGTAGGCCTGGGGGAGGATGCTGACGACGACGCGCACCTTTCCCCCAGCGGCGGTGGGGGTGGCGGTGGATGTACAACCGGCCAGATTCAGTGCCAATGCCAAGACGATCAGGGTGCCGAACACCACGACCAGAGTTTCAAGATGCACTTTCATCTCTTCCCTTCCCTCGAACCATCTCCGTCGCCGCTGTCGCCAGCCCGACGACCAGCCAGAAGAGGGTGACGGAGTGGTGGAAGTCCAGGTTGAAGAAATAGTGGTCGAAGACGCCCCCCACCAGCGCACCGACGATGCCGGCGTGCAATCCCCACCACAGCGGCTCCAATTCCGCATCGGCCGCCGCCAGGGCGCGGGTGCGCCAGAAGCGGGTGAAGAAAACCCCCATCACGACGAGGAAACCGGTCAGGCCTACCAGTCCCATCTCCTCGGCGATGAGGAGGTAGACGTTGGCGACGCCGATGTAGGTGTCAATGTCGGGTGAGCCGGCGAAGCCGACGCCCAGCCAGGGGTAGCGCCCGATGAGGATCAGCGCGTCCTTGTACTCGCCGAAGCGCATCTGGGTCGCCAGATCCTCTCCGCGCAGCCCCGCCACGAAGTGGGCGACGAGGTCCTGGGTCTGCGGCAGGACGAGGAGGAGCGCCAGTGCCAGGAGCAGGAGCAGCCACAGTTTGCGGTAGCGTAGGGTGGCGACGACGGCCAGCGCGACGCCTACCCCCACCAGCGAGCCCCGGCTGATGGTCAGCCCCAGGCAGAGCGCCATCGTGCCCAGCATCGGCACCAGGTAGCGGCGGCGGATAAGGGGGCGCTGTGCGAACAGTTGCGGCACGCCGATGCCCAGCGTCAGGTTGAGGAGGCTGCCCAGCACGTTGGGGTCCACCGAGGTAGAGGTGGCCCGCATCGGCAGTTGCGGATCGTCGCGGATATAGCGCAGGACACCCGGCCCGGTGGGGTAGCCCAGCCGCCCCAATGCGGAGAGGGCGCGGATGACGAACTCGTCGGAGATTCGGTCGGCGATGACGTAGAGGGCGACGCCCAGAGCGGCGGCGGCGAAGGCGCACAGGAGCAGCGCCCGCACGAGGCGTCGCAGCCGTCCCCCGTCACGCACGGTGTTGACGACGAGGAAGAACAGGGCCACGCTGAGCAGTATCTCGGCGAAGTGGCGCAGGACGTAGGAGGTCAGCGGGGCGTGGGCCAGCCCAAAGACGAAGGACCCCACCGCCAGCAGCGCAAAGACGGCGATAGGCAACCCCAGCGGCGTGCCAACGAACTCCCGCTGAGCGCCGGTGGCAATTTGAAGCGCCCAGATGAGGAACAGCGCCCCCAGCGCCGCGTCGAGGAGGGTGGGGGTGAAGCCGATCTCGAAGGGGAAGGAGGCGAAGGGGAGCAGGCAGACGACGCCGATGACGGCCCAGTAGGCGACCTCGACGTCGCGCAGCATCCACAGGCCGAGGAAGAGGGCGGCCAGCCCCGCCCCGGCGATGATGGGGCCGAACTCCGCCAGCAGGTAGCCGGTAGCCAGCGCCAACGCCGCGCAGAGGGCCAGCGTCGCCAGCGCCGTCAGCCAGCGGTGGCGGGAGGTGAAGATGCGGTAGAGCAGGTCATTGGTGGACATAGACGTTCACCGGGGGGGAGGAGGTAAGGAGTATGTCGGGATTTCCTCCATACGCCCCCCAGAGTACTATTTTAACACGCTCCATAGGGGAGGCAAGTGTGGGGACAAGATGCCATCTTGTCCTACCCGGCTTCTACCAACCGCCTTTTACCCAACCTCTGCTCGAAAAACGTCCGGCGGCGAAACCGCCGCGCTGAGCCAATGGCGGTGAGAACGGGCACCCCATCTGTTTATCCGCCGTCCATCCGCTGCACCGCCTGATGAGGAACGCCGCAGCGGATGAGGAACGGATAAGCGGATGTCCCTCCGGCACTGGCCCCGGTGATACCCGTGCTCGAAAAACGTCCGGCGGCGAAACCGCCGCGCTGAGCCAATGGCGGTGAGAACGGGCACCCCATCCGCTTATCCGCCGTCCATCCGCTGCACTGCCTGATGAGGAATGCCGCAGCGGATGAGGAACGGATAAGCGGATGTCCCTCCGGCACTGCCCCCGGTGATACCCGTGCTCGAAAAACGTCCGGCGGCGAAACCGCCGCGCTGGGCCAATGGCGGTGAGAACGGACACCTCATCCGTTTATCTGCCGTCCGTCCGCTGCACTGCCTGATGAGGAATGCCGCAGCGGATGAGGAACGGATAAGCGGATGACCCTCCGGCACTGCTCCCGGTGATACCCGTGCTCGAAAAACGTCCGGCGGCGAAACCGCCGCGCTGAGCCAACGGCGGTGAGAACGGACACCTCATCCGTTTATCCGCTGTCCATCCGCTGCACTGCCCGATGAGGAACGCCGCAGCGGATG
>QMOC01000003.1 GCA_003648085.1 Chloroflexota bacterium | reverse complement strand
TCGCTGGTGGCCCCAACCTCATCAAGGTCGCCTACGGCTCCGACGGCTCCTGGCCGTTCAACTGGTACCTGCGTAACTACCCCAACGCCGTCTTCTACGCCGATCAACCATCGCGGGAGCAGATGGATGCCCCCGTCGTCATCGCCGGGCGGGGCCAGTGGGACGCCGTGGCTCCCTACATGGGCAACGATTACCTCGTTAACACCTACACGTACCTGTGGTGGCCGATGGAGGACTACAAGGGCATGACCTGGGCGCGCATCACCCACGCCATCACCGATACCCAGACCCGCGCTGCGCTGTGGGACATCTGGTATGACCGCGACTACCGCCGCTACGACGAACTGACCGGCGAGAAGCACACGCTCGACGAGTGGCCACTGCGCAGTGACTATCGCCTCTACATCCGCCGCGACGTGGCGGCCCAGATGTGGGACTTGAGCACGACCGGCCCGACGGAGATCGGCCCGACCGACCCTTACGCCGAGGGCTGGCGGGAGGTGGCGGCGCGGCTGGTGTTCGGCAGCGAGGGATCAGCACCCGGCCAACTTCGGGGCCCGCGCGGCATCAAGGTCGGCCCTGACGGTTTCGTCTACGTGGCGGACTCCGGCAACCATCGCATCCAGAAGTTCACCGCCGACGGGGAGTTCGTTGCCACCTGGGGAGGGCCCTCCACCATCGAGACAGAGGCGGGAGTACCCCGGGGCTTCAACGAACCCTGGGACGTGGCCATCGCCTCCGACGGCACGATTTACGTCGCCGACACCTGGAACCACCGCATCCAGAAACTGGACGCCGAGGGCAATCTGATCACCGCCTGGGGGCTGTTTGGCCAGTACGGCCCCCGGGATGGCGCCATCGGGGAGGGCGCTTTCTACGGCCCGCGCGGCGTCGTCGTTGGCCCCGGCGGGCGGGTCTACGTGGCCGATACGGGCAACAAGCGCATTCAGGTCTTCGAGCCGGACGGGCGGTTTGCCTTTCAGTGGGGTGGGGGAGGTGTGTTGGAGGGCTACCTGGACGAGCCGGTCGGCATCGCCATCGGCCCGGACAACGAAGTCTACGTCGCCGACACGTGGAACCAGCGCGTGCAGGTCTTCGACGAGAATGGCAACTTCCTGCGGCAGTGGGCCATCGCTGGCTGGGACGCCGGGCTCCCCGACGAGAAGCCCTATCTGGCGGTGGATGCCGAGGGACACGTCTACGTCACCGACCCAGGCCATTACCGCGTGCTGGTGTTCGACAGTCAAGGCAACTATCTACTCTCCTTCGGTCAGTACGGCCTCGACGATCGCTCCTTTGCGTTCCCCACCGGCGTTGCCGTGGCGGAGGACGGCTCCATCTACGTGACCGACGCTCACGGCCACCGGGTGCTCGTGTTCGATCCGTTGGAATAGAACAGCGGGTTTCAGGGCGGCAACGGATCCACCCGCCCCCGTCCTAGAATCCGGATCCCGAGTGCGGCACGTTACAAGCGACCGATGGTATGGGCCTGTGGCCCTGCCCGTCGGTCGTTCGCCGTTCCGTCACTGAGGCAGGTCGTGGATACAGTCGCCGATGGTGCGGGTCTCGTCGGCCGAGTAGACGACGACGGCGCATCCCAGTTGGGGTTGGTAGACGGCCAGCCACGGGACGAGCGGAGCGTACGTCAGCGCCAGCCCGGTGTAGAGCCAATGGGGTAGTTTGCCACTGAGGACCACGCCTTTGTCAGCGGGAATCGGCGGCACGGCCAGCCCACCGGCGTCGTCGTAGTCCAGGTAGGCACTGGGAACGGCGAACTCCAGCCAGGTGTGGTCGTCCCGTGGAATGAGGCGAGCCTGGAGGGGGGCGTCGGGTGTAGGGGGAGCCAAGCGAAGCGTCGGTGGTGTCACCCAGCCCAGGCGGACGTCGAACTGGTAGAAGGGCGCGGGGCGGGTGAACAGCGCCACCGTCGCGTAGAGCCAGTTCGGGGCCCGACCATAGAGTCCCAGCGGCGTGGCCTCGGGCAGGTAGTCGAGCAGGCAAGGCAGATGATGCGGCTGCCAGGTGGCCTTTTCGCCGGTAAATGGGACGCCGAGGGTACGAGCCAGGCGGTCCAGGTCAACCGCGTTCTCGACCGGTGCGGAGATCAGATGGGAACGGCATAGTTCATCTCGGTCGTAGGCGAAGAGTCTGGCTATTCGCTCTACCAGCGCATCGAAGGTCGGACCGCGGATCCGGCTGCCCCATTCCAACCCGGCGATAACACCTCTCAGTAGGGGCCGCGTGGCCGTCACCACACTGACGCCGCGCAACTCCGAACGCAGGTCGGCCAGCAAGAGCAAATTGTGTCGCCTGACCAGGTCCAGCCACATCGTGTGAGAGGGACTATCTGGCGTGAGCAAGACAGCATGGGTACAATAGTCAAAGATAACCTCTTGCCAAGCGGCAGGACGTCCACCAATGTCCACAATCAGCGGTAAGTGGCGGTGAGCCAGGCTCTGGCAGACGTGCTCCACAAAGGCAAGGGTCCAGGCCCTGGGAACCAGGATAGTGCGCACCAGGCTGAGGTCAGCCTCGCTGGCCCAGTCTCCTTCGCCGTCAGGAGCAGCGCGCAGAACGTAGTGCTGAACGCCCCGCTCGCGCAATGTCTGGGTGAGGTTGTGGGTCAGCACAGATTTGCCACTGTTGGGAGGCCCTCCAATCAATACAGCAGGGAACAGTTCCATAGCCATCCTTTCAGACAAAGAGGAGCAGCGAACGATGAATCAGACGATAGACAGCACATTTGTGGCTACCATGGCTGGTGGCCCGCAGATCGTGACGTTCGCCCTGGACAATCTGCTCCAACGGGGTGAAGTCATTCAGGAAGTAATAGTCGTCCATCTCTCCCCTCAGGCCGATCCTCTCACCGGACAGGCGCTGGCCAAACTGGCGGCTGAGTTCCCGGATGATCGCTACGCGGGGCATCCCTGCCGCCTGCGCTTCTTCCCCATTCGCCGGGGAACTGAGAAGTTAGACGACATCAGAGACGAGGCAGAGGCCAACGCGGCCTGGAGCGCCATCCATGAATTGGTAGCCTCTCTGAAAGCGCAGGGACGACGCCTGCACATCTGCATTGCCGGCGGGCGGCGGATGCTGGCCCTGCTGACCTTGTCGGCGGCGATGCTGCACTTCGATCACAACGATCGGTTGTGGCACATGTATACGCCGGCCGAGTTTATCGAACGCTCTCGCGACGGGGCGATCATGCACGCCCGTCCGGAGGATGGGGTGCGACTGATTCAGGTGCCGATGGCTCCGTGGGGAGCCTATTTCCCCGCGCTGCGGGCTCTGGCGCAGGCGACGCCTGAGCAGGCCATTGCCGTGCGGACCCGCTGGCTGGATCAGGCGGAGCAAGCCCGCTGCCGGGCGGTGGTGGAACAACTGACGCCGCGCCAGTTGGACGTGTTGCGCGCCTTCGCCACCGGCCGGAATCCCCAGGAGGTGGCCGAGAGCCTGTGCATCTCGTTGAAGACGGTGGACAGTCACAAGACAGTCATCCTGGGCGAGTGTCGCAACGCCTGGAGTGTGCCGGAGGACGCCTGGCTGGATTACCATTTCCTGCGCGATAAGTTCGGGTTATTCTTCGCCGGGACAGCCTGATGATAACACGGACCGGAAGGGAAAACATCAGAGATCTCTCCGAATCGAAACGGAATTTGCTCCGATGAGAAAATCGGCATATTATAGTACACTGTGCAAGGACACCGGAAAGGAGGTGCGCGGATGCGAAGTCTGAGTGTGAGGGTGGAGGCGGTGACGCCGATGGTTGTGGGAGAGACGGAGGTAAGGAAATGAGCGAATGGTCACAAAAGGTACTCGTTCCTATCCTTGAAGGCCAGAGTCCAGACGCAACAGAAGTGGAACGTCTAGGTGGTTTAGCTCTCTTCAGTGCTGATGTCGACAAAGTCAAGGAGTACGTTTTCGAATCAACCAGATTACCGGAGATTCGCGGGGCAAGCATGATTTTGGACAAACTGAACTTGGGCTGGCCACGCAGCGATTACAAGCAAGGCGACTCTCGTCAGCCGAAGAACGTGCGTGAGGTGTTTCTCCAAGCAAGGTTGCCAACACGTTATCACAAGCAGGACAAAAATCCCGATTGCATTGTGTATGTGGGCGGAGGCAGTCTGCTAGCACTGGTGCCCATCGCTCTAGCTGAGATTCTCAAGAAAGAGATCGAGGCCTTGTATGCTCGTGAGACTTGCGTAGCGACGATTACCTGCGTCTGGCAACCGGTAGCCGCCGACGATGTGCAAAAGTGCCTCGATGACCTAATGGCTCGCCAGAGCTTACTATTGCGCAGAGCCAAAGAAGAGAAAGACCCATTACCTTTCTTTGAAGCCATTCCACCAGCACGACGTTGCCAGTCCTGTGGCATCCGGCCCGCAGCCGAACCGTCAGAGACCAGGCCCGAGTTGCGCTGGCTGTGTCGACCGTGCAAGAAGAAGGTTGAACAAAGCAAAAAGCACAGAGGTAAGAATCAATGGACTCAGAAATTTGTTAGCGAACTGCTGGCTGGTCGGTTAGACTGTGACCCGAAAGCCTATCTCAATGGCTATGAGCCTACGGCGCAGACGTTCGATTCAGTGCAAAGTGCCGACAATCTGGAAGAAATAGCCCAGGCATCCCAAGACAACAAAACTATTGGCTTCATTTACGCCGACGGTAATGGCATTGGCTGTCTGGTGGAAGGATCGAAAACTATAGGCGACTACCGGCGCAAGTCGTGTATCTTGCATAGGGCTATGCGCCAGGCCGTTTTCACCGCCCTCGGACGCCATTTACACATTGCACATGATATTTTACGCGAGGCCACTGGAAAGCACGTAGACATTCATCCCTTCGAGATCATCACCATAGGAGGCGACGATGCACTGTTGATCGTGCCCGGTGATCGAGCGCTGGATATAGCACTCACGTTGGGCAGGACCTTTGAAGCGGAGCTATCCCAGCACGAAGAATTCACCGGCAGACGAGCGACGCTGTCGGTCGGACTGGTGATAGCCGACCGACGTAACCCTGTGTACTTCCTTCGCACTTTGGCAGAAGACCTGCTAAAAAGCGCCAAGAAGCGGGATCGAGAGTTAGCAGAAAAGGGACAATCGCCAACCGAAGGCACATTGGATTTCTTGGTCTTAAAGTCGCAGACAATGCTCTCCAGAGACCTTACTGACTTGCGGTCGCATTTCCCTTGGACGATTATCTCCGCCGATCCGCGGCGGGAAAAAGCCATTCTGACCAGCCGTCCCTTCACCTGGACCGAGGTGAAGCAGCTCAAGCGCACAGCGCAGGCTGTGGACCGAGGTCTATCCCGTGCGCAACTACAGGCTTTGCGTAAGGCGTTACGTCAGGGTCGCCTTGCAAGTACCCTGTTCTACCTCTACCAATGGGCACGATCTGATGAGTGGCGCAAGATGCTCCTGCGGTGGCTAGAGGAACAGTGGGGGATACAGGCGAGCAACACCCCACCTCCCTGGATCAAACTAGAGCCGAAGGGAAAATACGAGCGCTACGCGACGATATGGGAGGACACCTACGATGTGCTGGACTTGGTGCCGCGACTGAGCGATGAAGAATGGTCTGAACTCCAAGAGCAGATCCGACGGGAAATGCAAAGGGAGGTGGTTCATGCAGGTTGAGATCGAATTGAGTGCGACTCTTGAGACGCCCTTCAGCATCGGCACGGGTGCGATGGCTGATTCCGTAGCCGACAAGCCGCTGGTCAAGGATGCCGCTGGTCGGCCCTTCATACCCGGCTCATCCCTCAAGGGCCAAGTGCGGCACAAGTGTGAGCGCATCATCCGAGCGCTGGTCGTTCCTTGGCCGGGGCGTTGGAGGTGTGAGGCTCCTTATCCCGACCGAATGTGCCGGGGGCCGGACCTGTGCCCTATCTGCCGCATCTTTGGGTCTCCCTGGCACCCGGCCCCCATCACTTTCAATAACCTGACTTTGACCACCATAGTTGAAGAGCCTCCCCGCGATTGGGAGCAACTGCGCAGCGTCCGGGCGACCGATATCCGGCTGGGAGTGGGCATCAACCGTTCGCGGAATGTAACCGCGGAGGAATTACTGTACTCCACCGAAACCTATGTTCCACCGCTGGCATTGATCTATCGAGGGCGTATCTGGGGAACGCTGGAGGAGCGACGCGAGGTGGCCCTGTTGCTGGCCGGGTTACGGTCGGTGGTTGCCTTGGGGGGAGGACGCAGCCGAGGGCTGGGCTGGTGGCGGCTGGAGATTGCGGTGAAACTAGATGGACAACCCGTTTCTGTATATGAGCTGCTTCAGGAGTTGGACCAATGGTCGAGTTAGAGGTCACTGTCGAGCTGCGCACGCCGCTGCTCTTGGGGGCGCGGAAACAGGGAACAGTCGTAGAAACGCTGAATTCCCTGCCAGGAGCGATGCTGCGCGGTGCTCTGGGGCGGTTACTGGCCCGTCGCTGTGGGCATCCTCCTGATGCTCACGTTGGTTGCGATTTTGCAGCCATTTTCCGAGCGGATGTGCAACCGCGCTTTGGCCCCTGCTATCCGGCACAAAGTGAATTTTCGGCCCCTTTTCCGGCCACTGCTCGCCAGTGCAAGTATTATCCAGGTTTCAAAGCCCAGGACAAAGAGGCACATGGTATTCACGACGCGCTGATCCCTCTTTACGCTTACGAGGAGGTCAGTCAGCACCAATGGGTGAAGGTTTACCAACCCTATTGCCGGATATGCAACGCCAAATTGGAGCCAGTTACTGGATTTTACGAGTCTTTGGGAAACTCTTACTGGCAGCCCCGACCGCGTGTGAGGCGCCTCTCGCGCACGGCCATCAACCGCCGTCGCCGCGTGGCCGCCGAAAAGCTGCTCTACACACTGGAATTGCTCAGTGAACGAATGTCCGGTCCTCCCCTCAACTCGGATGAGGCACCTTCTGTACCCACCCGCTTGCGCGGTAAGGTTTGGGCAGCTGACGATGCCCAGGCCGAGCGCTTGCTTGAATTACTGCCACAAGTGACGCAGCTGGGCGGGGGCACATCACGAGGGCTAGGCGTTGTGACCATAACCGTTGAGCCACGTTGGGACACTCCGCCAACCGAGCCGTCTGATGCCGTTCGACAATTGGCCGAGGCAGCAAGCGATCTGGATTTCGAGCGCGTAGAGGCCCAGGCGGGCAGCCTGACCCATCGTCTGGCCCGCTTCAACGCAGTGCTGTTGAAAGCGCTGCGAGAGTATCCAGATTATCGTCCACCCGCTGGCCGGTTGTACTTCACCGTGGACTGCCTCTCCGATGTAGTCTGGTTGAATGGTGGCTTGCCCACGGCGCTACTTCCGGAGCAATTTGCCGGAGCACGGCGCGCGCGCACTTTCAGCCTACCTCGTCGGTTAAGCGGTTTCTCCGGCGCAACTGGTCTAATGCGCACGCCGCAACTGGCAGCCGGACGGGGCAGTGTCTTTCTCTACTGTCTGGACAATGCCACGCCCGAGGCCGTATCGTCAATGCTGGCCGTGTTGCAAATGGCCGAAAGCGATGGCTTGGGCCGCGATAGAGAACGCGGCTGTGGTTGGGTGCAGATTTGTTCCCCATTTCATCTGGAGGTGATGCCGAAATGAATGCGACACAACAGACTGATACATCTTGCCGACAGGCACTCTGGCCCTTAGTGGCCGATGACGCGGTGGATCGGGCGATGAACACTCTCATTCCTCAAGCAGAGCGCCTGATCGAAGACCTGTTCCGCTACCCGCATCAGATGGAGCGCCATCAACTCACTAACCTGGTCGCTGTGGCGCTGGAGACAGAGAGTGTAGCAGTGGTACTAGACTACGTGCGCTATCAAATCGGCCGTGATAGCAAGGCAGAGACCTGGCGCAAAGGACAGCCTAGTTTTGGTAGCCAGCTGTTGGAACAATTGGAAGAGCTGCGCCGAAGAGCTGGAGGTCTGATTGACGAGGCTATTCGGCAGTATGGGATCGAGCCACCAGATCGACAGGCCGAGGAAGAGCGATTATGGATGCTGCTGGTGCGCCGCTTTGTCGGTAGCCTTCATCGCAGCTTCGTCTATTATGAGGCGAGGCGGAAGGAGGAACGAAAATGAGCGATTTCCAAACTTTCAGGTATCGCTTGCGGCTGACCGGGCGGCTGCGGCTGGAGACGGCTCTGCGAGTTGGCTCCGGACTGACCGATGAACTGAGCGGTACAGACATCGCTGTGGTCAAGGATGCCCAACGCAGGCCGTATATTCCCGGCTCGTCTTTCAAAGGCGCACTCCGTGCCCATATCGAGCGGCTGGTGCGGTCGGTGGAATCCGAGTTTGGCTCCGGTAAAGGTGCCTGCAACCCCATGCGTGATGAAGAGCGTTGCATACCCAGCAAACCTGTGGACTCTAGAGTCAGCATAGAGCAACTACGACGGAATTTTGAGAATAACCCAAGCGGCTTGGATGACGAACTCTATTGCCTTTCCTGCCGAGTTTGCCGCGTCTTTGGCTCCCCCTGGCTGGCTTCGAAAGTGCTGGTCAAGGACCTGCTGCTGGCCGAGCCGGAACTGTGGTTTGACCGACGCTACCAAGTGCGCCACGGCGTGGGGATTGAGCGGGATAGCGAGACCGCTTCGCGGGGGCTTCTGTACGACTATGAAGCTGTGCCGGCTGGGACCGAGTTTCGATGGGAGATCGTCATCGAAAATGCTGACCGAGAACGGGCAGAAGATGGTCTGGTCATCTGGGGATTACGGGAATTTGCCAACGGCCGGGTGCGTCTGGGTGGAGGCCGTTCCCGAGGCCTGGGCTGGGTTACTCTGACCTTCGACGAGTACGCCGAGGAAGTGGATGCTACCGACCGCCAGGCCTTGCTGGACTACCTGACGACGGGCCGAGGCCGACTGGTGAGCCACGACGAAGTGCTGGCTCGCGCTGCTACCTTTGCCCGTATGTTGGCGGGAGAGGAGGGATAAGCGATGTTCAAACGCCTATTTAACGAGTTGACGCTGGTCTTTGACCTGTCACCTCACGGAGCGCCGCTGCTCATCAAATCGGGGCGCGAATCGGGTGCCGACCCGACGTTGCTGGATATGAACTTTGTGCGCACTATCCACCCCCGCACAGGTAAGTTGACCGTCTTTCTGCCCGGCTCCAGCCTGAAAGGGACGTTGCGCTCGTACTGTGAGAAAATCGCCCGAACCGTTCGTCCAGATGGAGGCCGGGAGTGGTGCTGTAATCCTTTCGACTTGGACGCTCATTCACCTACTGCTTTCTGTGGCCGACGGTTGGAAGAGGAAACATCTGCCGCTGCCCGTTATGCGGGTTCATGTGTCATCTGCCGTACTTTCGGCAATACGAGGATGGGTAGTCACGTTGCTCTAACTGATGCATATCCCCAAGGCGAACTCCAGCTGGAGCAGCGTAATGGAGTGGCTATTGATCGTATCTCCGGGGCAGTGGCAGCCGGTCCCTTCAACCTGGAGGTGGTTACTCGAGGCACTTTCCGGGCCACCCTAACCCTGCGCAATTTCCAGTTGTGGCAGGTAGGGCTGCTGACAGTGGCTTTGCGCGACCTGGGACAGGGGCGAGTGCCCATTGGATTCGGCAAATCCAAAGGGTTCGGACGAATGACGGTGACGTATCGGCAATTGGAGGTAGCTTACCCTGGTCGTTTTGCCTTCCGGTCTGACGGCCACGACTTCAGCGCCGAATTGGTGGACCTGGTAGCCTTCGACTTCCCTTGCCGGGCTGAGTATCGTTTGTGCCCAGCTGATCCGGTCTCCCTACCATTGCCTACCGATGAACGCGAAGTGGTAGAAGATGGTACCTTTGGTCGGGTTGCAGTCCGTTGGACAAACGCAGAAGCCATCGAAACCATACTGAAGTCAACTGCAGGCCACTGGCGGGTCTGTGCTTTGGGAGAGTGGCCACCGCAGGGGGAGGAGAGCGATGAGTAAGGGGTATCTTTATCGCAGCTGCACCCCGGTCACCAGGCAGGTACTGACCGATTTGGTGCGGAAACAACCGGGAGTGCCTGCTTGGCGGCTACAGGAGAAAACAGACGACCTGGAATTCGAGCAGGTAGATGCTGAGTGGCTGGCAGGGTTGCCCGGCGGGTTGTGGCCCCAAGGACGGGTTTTTGGCCAGCAGGCCGAGGTGCGCTGGTGGGTAGCGGATGGCGGAGGCTACGACGTGCTGGTGTTAAGTGAGGCCCGGTTGGGCCTGCCCCCACAGGAATGGCAGGAACAGTCGTTAGAAGTCGGCAGCGAATATCGCTTGTATCTGTGGGGAGAGCGCCGAGCACGCGATCCCTACTGGATCGAGATTCGCATCCCGCGCCCGCTGCGCCACCCGCTGGACGAGGCTGAATGGCAGCGGGAGCGACTTCCGTATGTCGTGGTTGTGGCGCGGGACTATGCTGAAAACGGCGTGGTGCGATTGACGCGGTTGGTGCGATTGGAGCCAGCCGAGTTGCCATCAGGAGGTAGCAATGGCTAGGAGATCATCACGGGGGAGCCGTGAACGCGGCCCAATAGTCTCCAAACCCTACGAATTCGTATCTTTTGTAGACAGCGTGTTGCGCCAGGAAGTGCCTGGTCATCATGTCGTCAAGCCTGATCTGCGCACTGGTATGCTGGCTTTTCACTTGCGAACGTTAACACCGTTGTTCGTCAGTTCGGGCCAAGTTGCGCTGAGTGAGGATTTGGGGCTAAAACCAGGAGGTGTGGTGCAGGCTCACTACCGCATCGGCGACCGACTAGCCATCCCCGCTTCGTCGCTCAAAGGGGTGGTGCGCAGCGTAGCCGAGGCTGTGTCAGCCTCTTGCTTACCCAGGGGGTTGACGCGAGCAAGTGCCCGCGATTTGCCTCCCGCGTTCCGGCGTCCATGCACCCTCCGCGCTGCCTGTCCGGCCTGCACTCTGTTCGGGATGGGTGGCAAGGATGCCTATATGGGGCAGGTGCGCTTCGAGGACGCTCTTTTGCAAGAAGGCCGGACGATGATCTACCGGTTGCCGGCTCTCTACCGACCCCGACCGGGCGCCCCCATTTACCGGGACAGAAACCGGCGCTACAAGGGACGCAAGTTTTACAAGCACGGGCATCCCCGCCCCGCCGATCGGGGTGGGGAGAGGGAGGTGATTCGTCCCGGCAGCTTGTTGGTCGGACAGGTCTCTTTCACCAACTTGACCGATGATCAGCTAGGGCTTTTGTTTTATGCCTTGGGACTGGAAAGTCGCTTTCTGCTCAAGCTGGGCGGTGGTAAGCCGGCTTGTCTAGGCTCGCTGCTGACCGAGCCAGTGCGACTGGTGCTGTACAATGGTCGGGAGGCCTTTCTGGGCGAAGATGCTATCGAGACCGCATGGGAGGGCGAGAGGTTGAGCGCCGAGGTGCGCCGTTATATCGCAGACGCTCGGCGGAGCGGCTATATTCTGGCCTGTCAGGCCGAAGAACTGGAGCGCGTGCTACGCTTTGACCCGGATGCCCTGGCGGAGTGCCCAGCCGGTGCTTACTGATGAGGAGGCGGTTATGGGATTGACGGAACGAGAACGACGAATTGCGGATGCCTTGGCGCAGGCAATGGCTCACCACGTGGACGCTAATGAAGTAGGCAAGGTGCTGGCCTTTTGGCGACGTTGGCGCGATCCAGGGAAAGTCTTTGCCCTGGTTGAGCGTCTCCCTCGCTCCGGGCTGGTACGCACCGGCCGCACGCGGGGTTACTACGAGGCGATGGGCCGTGCTTTCAACCAGCATCTGAGAAATATCCGCCCGGAGGCCTTTGGCGCTGTTTTAGCCTGGGCTTTTCGGCTGATGCGGTACTATCAATTGGAGCAGGGAAGGCAAGAACACTCCCGCCGCAGGAGGTCTCGGTAATCGCGGGCAAGATTTTCTGTAGAGGCCGACAGGGGACGTTGCCATGTCTAACGAGACACAGGCCCTGCCCGAATTTGACAGTCTGCACGCCGCATTGAAGTACAATTTTGAAGACATACAGCAAGAAAGTGACCCATTCCGGCGACTGGCCTGGCTGATCGAGCAGCAAGAGGTCTATCTCCGGCAACGAGGCCTAGAATCACGCATACCTCAAATGCTTGGCCTGTCTGATGCGGCTGCGTTACTACATGATTGCGAAAGTATACTGCGCGATTACTACGAGATAAGTTGTGATTCTAACTTCCCACATCAATTGGTTAGAAAAGGGATGGAATCGAGATTCAGGAATGCGTTCGTTGATGTTTTGGTGGAAACAGAAGGGGAAGACGAATATTTTGGAGATAAGCAGGTCATCAGCAAGATAGAAGATTGGTTAGGGTTCCGCCAGTCTGCGCTGATAGTCCAACGGCCTGTAAGAGGACTGAGCATCATACTAGACGAGATATGCCAAGCGCGTAGCAAGCTAGATAGTACAGAGCTTACCCGATGGGATGTTTGTGGTCAAGTCAATGCAGCTTTTGTAAACGGTGAGACATTGCTACGGGGGCTTTTCTCTTTTTACGGGCGAGTCTTCTATGGTTCTAATTATGTGGAAAGCATGTTGGCCCAATACGAAGAGGCACGTAGTACCGACAGACTAAGTAGTGATATTCGACAACAACTGGCGAGGGAGGCAGGATGGCTGAAAGCCTGGCTGAACGGCAAATGGAATCTTGATTTCGGTAATTACTGCCACATTCTCCATAGATTGGATTGTTGGATTAGGCAAGCTTGTAGCTCCTTAAAGGGCGAAGAGCATGAGCGTGGACTAGAATTTCAGAGGCTGTTTCAACGTCAATGGCTGTTTCCCCCCCGGATGGTGGCTGGTGGCTCAATACAAGTACCGGTCAAAAGGGACAATCGTATTGAAATCGAGAGTGTAAGTATTGAAGATCCAGACGTTGCGCCATTCGTCGAGACGCTGCTAAGGCTCAACGTGCTGCGTCCACTCTATGTTCATGAGGATGATCCAAACTTTGTGCATCCCACTAACCTCGAAAACATGCGTGATGGGGCTCGGAAGGTTCTAGATACTTTCATCGATCTGTGGAAAGGTGCCCAAGGAGAGATTTTCCCCCCCGTCGTGGTTCTCCGTCGTCTTTTGCAGATTGAACCTAACCTGGTACGCTTGGACTATTTGCCAGAAGGTGGGCCTTGGATGGAGCACGTGCGTGTTATTGCGACAGATTTACCCCCGGACATAACCCAGTTCTTGGGACAGGAGGTATATCTGCATCTTCGAGACATACAAGGGGGTGTGGCTTCGGTAGTGACTCTATATCCAGTAGAAGAGCAACCAAATTTTTAAGGAGGAAGCAATGAAAGTCCTAATCTCCCTACTTGGTCTCTCCCCCGGCGTGGTGACAGGAGCATACTACGCACTCTACCACGGCTGGGGCATTGATGAACCGGTACGGGTGGATAAAGTGGTCACCCTGGGAACAAGCGAAGTAGGGGTGGATCGCTTTGAGAGTGAGATCGCCCGCGAGTTTGAGCGCTGGCGGCAGGAGACGGGGATCCAGGTACAGTACGATGACAGTTGCCGCGAGCACATTACAGCTGAGGATCTGCGCGATGAAGAGAGCGTGCATGAATTCCGTGAGAAGATCACCCGCCTGCTGCGCGAGGACTACAGAAATGATGACGTGTATCTGGTCGTCGCGGGCGGTCGCAAGAGCATGGCTGCCTTGGCGGCTGTGGCTGCCCAACTTTACGGCTATGGCGTGCGGGGGATGTATCATCTGTACGTAGACAGGAACTTGGAAGAGGATGGTTCCCCAGATCGTTTCTGGAAGATTGACCTAGAGCAACGGCGGAAAGTGATGCGGCCGCCAGAAGGACAGTGCAGACTTGTGGATGTTGCTTTCTTCCAGATCCGTCCTGGTGTACAGGGTGCTCAGTTGGTCCTATGTGGTCGAATGCAGGACTACATTCTCGACTACCTGGCTGACAATCCTGAATTGGTCACAGTGCTGGAGCCTGACACGCGAGGCCAAGTCCTAGGCTATGTTTTTGAGGCGCAAGTAGCCAATTACCTCCGTGACAAGGGATATGATGCGAGGCAAAGCAAGAAGATTGGACAGTACGAGATAGATGTCTATGCAGAACGTGGGGATGAGATCCTGATTTGCGAGTGTCAGTTTCGTGAAAACCCCGCCCAGCCAATTGAATCCAAGAAGATAAACCAGGCCATAGACCGGCTCAAGTACTTGCGTGAACAGTTACCTGAGCGCCAAATCTCTGCCTGGGTGGTATCGAACGTAGACATGCTTGAGGATGACGTAAACCTATGGCCCAAGATCAGGGAATGGGGGATAGAAATCAGACAAGCCCCCCTACGTCCCAAGGTGTTACGAAGGATCCAGCACCAAAGTTGGGCTGCATTGCTGCGGGAGAATTGGCTTGCGGAGGAGATTCGCCAAGTCAAACCTTCCGAGGATGACCTATCCCTATCACTTTGACTCTTGCAGGCTAGCGGATGGCTGACTTTGCCTCACTGATTCACTGTTGGGCCATCCGAGGTCCAATCCAACCACCTGCAAGGCCGGGTCACATAGTTCGATTCAATGGGGTTATATGTGCAACCAACGCTGCCACATCAGGAGCCCGAGGGCGAGCACAGGAGAAAAGCATACAGATGTTCTGGGCTGACCTGCACAGAGGATGGAATGAGCGTCCTCGAGATTGGAAGATTGCTTGCTTGATACCTATCCCTGCGCCAAAGACAGGAGGCTAGCATATGCTCATCCTCAACTTCTCCCACCCCCTCACCCCCGACCAGGTGAAGCAGGTCGAGGAGATTACGGGCGCGGGCGTCGCCGAGGTACGGCACGTGCCGGCACAGTTCGACCACGCGCAGCCCTTCGCCCCCCAGGCCGTGGAGTTGGCCGACGGTTGCGGCCTTTCCCCGGAGGAGTGGCAGACGACACCGCTCCTGGTCGTCCCCCCGGCGCTCAACTTCATCGCGGTCACGCTCCTGGCGGAACTGCACGGGCGGATGGGATATTTCCCCTCCATCGTGCGGATGCGTCCGGTGGAGGGAAGCATCCCGCCCCGCTACGAGGTGGCCGAGGTGGTGGACCTGCAGGCGGTGCGGGATGCGGCCAGACAGAGGCGGAAGTAGACACTGCGCTCGCCCGGCTACCGAAAACGTCTTTAAAACCCCCCACCAGAAGCCATCTGTTGCAAACCCTGCAACACGCCACCTTTATCCTGGGAGCAAATCCCACGGATGGAGGTGGCAAGATGGCTTTCTGGCACAGCAAACAGGAGGAGCGCGAGTTGATGGATCAACTCATTCGGCAGAACCCAGGCATCCGACCGGCGGAACTCGCTCGGCTTCTGGGGGTCCACCGCGCAACGGTCCTGCGGCGGCTGCCCAGTATGGAGGAGGCCGGGTATCTCTACAGCGAGGATGAACGAGGCGGTTTGTACCCCTTTAAGCGCATAAGGTAGAGACGTATTTGTTCACCGTCTCATTGGCTGGCGCAGCGGATGGACAGCGGATAAACGGATGAGTGGCGAGCCTGGAGATCGCAATGCCGGAAGGTTATCCGCTTATCCGTTTCTCATCCGCTGCCCCGGCAGACAAATACGCAGAAACTGTGCGCCGCTGTTGCGGGATTTGGCAGGTTTGTGTGGTAGAATGGGGATAGGATCAGCACAGAGATGTAAGGAAGCACCGAAATGGAACGATCCTCTTCCAAAGCGGAACGGTTGTTGCAGTTGGAGCAACTGCTGGTGGCCTTCCCCGAAGGACTGCGCAAGGCGGAGATCGCCCGGCGGCTGGGCGTGCATCGGGCGACGGCGGGGCGGTACATCGAGGAACTGAGCCGTCGCATCCCCATCTGGCAGGACGGCAACCTGTTCGGCATCGAACGCGACAACTACCTGACTCACGTCCGGCTGACCATGCACGAGAGCATGGCCTTGCACCTGGCGGCCCGCCTGATGGCGACGCGCACGGACAAGCACAACCCCCACGCAGCATCGGCGCTGCGCAAGTTGGGCTACGCGCTGCGCCGCATCGCGCCGCTGATCAGTCAACACCTGCTCACTTCGGCCGAGGTGATGGACGACCAGGCCCGACGGCACGATCCCGTATATCTGGAGGTGCTGGAGACGCTCACGCGGGCCTGGTCGCAGGGGCGGATGGTGCACCTGTGGCATCGGCACGAGAGCGGGCGGGTGTACGAGTACGACTTCGCCCCATACTTCATCGAACCCTACGCGGTGGGGCAGACTGCCCACGTCATCGGCTGGCGGGAGCCACCAGGAGCCGTGCGGACGTTCAAGTTGGAGCGCATCCAGCGCATCGAATTGGTCGTCCCTACCAGGACGTACACCATCCCTGAAGATTTC
>QMOC01000002.1 GCA_003648085.1 Chloroflexota bacterium | reverse complement strand
GATCCAGAGCGTATCACATATATGAAGGACAGCATTGCAATGTGTCCGGATTGGTCGCCAGACGGGGATGAAATCATCTTCTATGCCACAAGGGCCAGCCATTTTCACCTCTTCGCTGTGTCCCCGGAAAGAGGTGAGGTGAGGGAAATCCCAAGTAGTCCTCAGAATGATATGATGCCTGATTGGTCACCTGATGGCACTCGAATCGTCTTCGCCTCCGATCGGGAGGGACGCGGCGAGTTGTATGTCATGAGCCCCGATGGGTCCAACTTGCAGCGGCTGACCGAT
This sequence comes from Chloroflexota bacterium, assembly GCA_003648085.1. Classification (GTDB taxonomy): domain Bacteria; phylum Chloroflexota; class Anaerolineae; order B4-G1; family B4-G1; genus B30-G15. The sequence goes on along the minus strand of QMOC01000002.1, from coordinate 17,934 downwards.
TCTATGATGGATGAGTGGCGCCCCCGATGGTCGCCGGATGGCAACTACATTGTCTTCCAGGGCAACTATACCGGCCACTGGGAACTCTACCTCCTCAATATCGAGACTGGCGAGATCGAGCGGTTGACCGATGGTAGTGAAGAAAGTAGAGAACCTTATTGGAGCGGCGATGGCTGTCTAATCTATTACGCCCATGAGGAGCAAGGTGGTTACAACCTCTACGTCCTGGATCTAGAACAGCGCATATCCCGCCAGTTGACCAACACACCAGGGGTGGAGGACGGCTATCCAGTGTGGGTTGGGAGGTGAGCAACGTAGGTTATGAAGATCGCGATGTTGGGGACGCGAGGAGTACCCGCCTCCTACAGTGGATTCGAGACCTGCGTCGAGCAACTGGGCAGCCGGCTGGTGAAACGTGGGCACAAGGTTACTGTATACTGCCGTAGTCACCATATCCATTACCGCGAACCCACCTATCGCGGCATGCGGCTCGTCCGTTTACCCACTATCAAGAACAAGTATCTGGACACGATCCTTCACACCTTTCTTTCAACTCTTCATGCTTTGGGCCAGGACTACGATGTAGTTATGATGTTCATCGTCGGTAACAGCCCCCTGGCTTGGATCCCACGTCTGGCTGGGCAGAAAGTGGTCTTGAATGTGGATGGGCTGGATTGGAGACGGGAGAAGTGGAACCGTCTATCGAAGGTCTACATCCGCTGGGCGGAGCGCGTAGCTACTCGCCTGCCTCACGCGACCGTCACCGACTCGCGCGCGGTGCAGCAGTACTACCGTAAGCGGTACGGCGCAGAGACTATATACATTGCCTACGGGGCAGATGTAGTGCACCGTCCAGCCGGCAAGTGGCTGGCCCGGTTTGGATTGCGCCCTCGGGAATATGTACTTTTCGTAGGCCGCCTAGTTGCGGAGAACTGTGTTCACCACCTTATCGAGGCATTCGCTGGGCTTCAGACCGATTATAAGTGCGTCATCGTCGGCGACGCACCGTACGCAGAAGATTACATCGCCCGCTTGAAAGCGAATACTGATCCCCGTGTCATATTCACCGGCTATGTGTTCGGTGAGGGGTACGAAGAGTTGTCGAGCAACGCCTATGTCTTCGTGGAGACTTCAGCAGTTGGCGGGACTCATCCGGCCTTACTGGAAGCAATGGCGCTCGGTAACTGCGTCGTCGTCAACGACACACAGGAGAACCTGGAGACGATCGGGGCGGCCGGGCTGAGTTATGCTGGACAGGAAGGCGGACGGGCACTGCGGCGGGTCTTGCAGAGGTTGCTCAACCAACCAGAGCTGGTCGAGCAATACCGGCAGGAGGCGTTGAAGCACGTGGCCCGCCATTACGACTGGGAGCAAGTGACCGATGCCTACGAGTCTCTGTTCCACCAGTTAGTCTCGGTAGGTCAGGTCAGAAGATGAGGTAAGCGGTCAGTGTCGGATCTTGTTTCCATTATGGAACCTCGCGCAGAGCACGTCTGGGTGATCGGGCTCGACGGAGGCACGTTCCGGCTGCTGGATGTGTTCGCAGCGCGCGGCTGGATGCCTAATCTGGCACAACTGATGCACGAGGGGACCACGGTGTCCTTGCTCTCGACCCTGCCTCCTATCACCGCCCCGGCGTGGGCTTCCTTCTTGACGGGCTGTAATCCCGGGCGACATGGCGTCTATGCCTTCCGGGGACCGATGTGGGGGCGCTGGGAACGTCCCGTCTGCAATGCTTCCGCCATCCGTGCCCCCCGTATATGGGAGTTCCTTAACCTGTTCAACCTCTCGGCTGGCCTGATTAATGTGCCGATGACGTATCCTGTGGAGCCGCTCCAGGGGTATGTGATTTCGGGCATGTTGTCCCCGGACGGGAATCTGGCTGTCGCCTATCCTGAGGACATCCAGCGCATGCTGCGCACGCGGAAATATGTGGTTGATCTCCACATCGGTCGCCGTGAGCGGGAGCTTCGCACTGAGGAGCAAATCATCAACCTCGCGGACGACCTGGTCACCACAGTGCAGGGCCGGACGCGTGTGGCGCTCCAGTTGCTGGCAGAGCGACCGACAGATTTCTTCGTCCTCGTCTTCGTTGCCACTGACCGGATTCAGCACTTCGCATGGCGCTACATTGAGCGGTTAATCCAAGAGCCAGAGGCAGCACGAAAGGATCGCACCTGTCAGCGCGTGCTCGCGGTCTATCAGGCAGTAGATCAGGCCTTGGGGGACCTACTGGCACGGCGTGACAATAAGACAACGATTCTTGTCATGTCTGACCATGGTTTCTGTGGGCTGCACACCCAAGTTCGCCTGAACGAGTGGCTGGCCCAAGGAGGGTGGCTAGAGTTCAGGGAGGGAGCAAGAGCCGCGCGACGACACGCCAAGAGGACACGAGGTTGGCTGAAGCGGCTTCTTCCCAGGCGGCTTCTGCTCTGGGGACGGCGAACTCTTGCTGTTACTCGCACACTGGAGTGGACTCGCACCCTGGCCTACTCGGGTGATGCGTCCGAGAACGCCGTCCACATCAACATGGTGGGGAGAGAGCCCGAAGGGGTGGTCGTGGCCGGTCGGCATTACCGTGAGGTGCGTTCTGAGATCATCACTGGACTGGCTGAACTACGTGATCCCCGTAATGGGCTTCCAGTGATAAAGCACGTTCATGAGCGCGAGGCAATCTATCAGGGTCCCTTCCTCCACCTGGCCCCTGATATCCTCTTCGAGCCTATCGAAGGATATGAGTGTACCCCGGAGGTCGCCTACGAGGGGGATATCTTTGTGGATGTGAGCAGTGAGGGACAGGGAGGGCACGCCCGGGATGGAATCCTGATCGCTGCAGGGGCCGGGATGCGACAGATGCACGACCGCAGGGAGGCAGCGATCATAGACGTGGCACCAACCGTCCTATACCTACTCGGGCTTCCAGTGCCTTCTGAGATGGATGGTCGTGTATTGGAGGAGATCCTGGATCCCGACTGGCTAGCAGCACGATTGCCACGACGCGAACCTCTGGCTGACCGTATCTCGGTCCGAGGCACGTCAGACGAGAAGGCATACACCCCGGATGAGCGGCGGCTCTTGGAAGAGCACTTGAGCGATCTAGGATATCTAGACTGAGATGAGCAAGGTCATCGTCGTAGGGCTTGATGGAGCGTCACTGGATCTGATCCGCCTTTGGGCCGAAAAGGGGAAACTGCCGACACTGGCGTGGTTGCTCCAGCATGGCACATCCGGCCCACTTCGTTCCACTGTTCATCCCTATACAGCACAAGCATGGACAACGATGGTGACCGGGGTGAATGCCGGCCGCCACCGATTATTTGACTTCTGGGAGCGGGATCTGGAAATCTACGGCTTCCGCCTGACGAACGCTAGTTTTCGGGCTGCCCCAGCGCTGTGGACGGTCCTCAGCGAGCGCGACCGTCGCGTCATCGTGGTCAACGTGCCGATGACCTTCCCGCCAGAACCGGTGAACGGGGTTCTCGTTGCTGGCAGGGACACGCCCGGCCTCCACAGTTCATTCACACATCCGACGGGGGTTCGGGAGGAGTTAGAAAGAGTGCTTGGCTGTCCTTACGTGATTGTGCCTAACGACTGGCGCTGGATGCGACTTGGCCGCCCTGGGAAAGCTCGGGAGGAACTACTGAACGAAGTGGACATCCGTTTTGCCGCCGTGCGGCACTTGACACGGACACGGGATTGGGACTTCTGCATGTTTGTTGTTAGTGCCACGGACGGGGCAGCGCACTTCTTCTGGCACCTGCACGATCCGGCCTTCCCCGGCCATGACCCGGTGCTGGCTGGACAGTTAGGTGATGTACTCCTGTCGGTATACCAGCGTACGGACGAGTGCCTAGGGGATCTGTTGGAGGAGTTAGGCGGCGACGTTTCTATCGTGATCGTCTCGGATCATGGATCCGGAGGGCGCGCGCTCAGGGCTATCCACCTGAACCGCTGGCTTGCCTCCCACGGTTGGCTTCATTTTGAGGAGGATGGTGGCCCCGAAGGTCGTGCCAGGCATTGGGTTGCCGATGGGATCACACGTTTAAAGGGAGTGGCGTATAGCCTGTTCCCTTACCAACGACTGACCTGGCTCCGCCGGATGTGGCCTGATCGCTGGCGGAGGTGGCTGAGCGGCTATGAACTTTTCGCGGGCGTGGACTGGTCTCGCACCCAGGCCTTTTCCGAGGAACGGCGTGGCAATATCTGGATTAATCTGCAGGGACGAGACCCGCAGGGTATCGTGGAGCCCGGTATAGAGTATGAGACATTGCGCAGTGAGATCATTGCTGCTCTGGAGAGCATGGCGGCCCCGGAGACAGGCGCACCGGTGGTGCACAAGGTCTGGCGGCGGGAGGAACTGTTCGACGGGCCGTTCTTGGACTGTATCCCCGACTTACTGGTGGAGGTGGAATCCCCGTCCCAGTTTAGTATCCACAGGGGCGACCACAGTGGCCCGGCGATCCGCCTGCTTACAGAGCAGGAAATTAATGCCCTCACTATCACTGGCGACCACCGTATGGATGGGACGTTGATCCTGCATGGACCAGGAATCCGCTCCGGAGTCACCATCACCCGGGTGGACATGCGTGATGTGCTCCCGACAGTCCTGTATATGATGGGGGAGCCAGTTCCTGTCTACGCGGAGGGACGGGTGGTGGAGGAAGCGTTTCTGGCCGAGTGGTTTGCCGCGCATCCCCTTACCTACGGCGGGGTCGGTGCACAGATGAGAGATCAAGAGGGATACGCCTATTCCGAAAAGGAGCACCGTTGGATCGAGGAACGTCTGGCCGGGCTGGGGTATATGGATTGAGACAGCGCATAGGTAAGGAGAAATGACGCCGATACACGTTGCGATTGACGCCCATATGATCGGCCAGCGGGAGACAGGGGGCGAGTGGTATATGTTCGGTCTGATCACTGGCCTGACCCGGGTGGACACTGAGAATCGGTACACGCTGCTGGTCACAGATCCTGCTCCCCTGCAAAGCAGGCTCTCCTTGCCGCCGAACTTCGAACTGCAGGTCGTCCGTCCGGCGGAGAACATCCCTCGAGTAGCATGGGCGATACCACGTACCTGTCACCGCATCGGCGCACAGGTACTGCATGTCAGCTACACTGCACCGCCTATCTGTCCCTGTCCCACTGTCGTCACAGTCCACGACATCGCCTACGAGTTATTTCCACAGTTCTTCTCTCCTCGAGATCGGTGGCTGCTATCCGCCACCGTGCCGCTTTCTTCCCGCTTAGCGGCACGGGTCATTGCTGTCTCGGAATGGACCAAGCGAGATCTAATTCGGTGGTATCACATCTCGGAGGAAAAAATTCGAGTTGTTTACGAAGCCGCCGACGATCGGTTCTTAGTGGATATACCGGAGGAGAAAGTGACAGAGGTGCGGAAACGGTATGCGGAGGGGCGACGCTACGTCCTTGCTGTCGGCGACATCCAGCCCCGCAAGAACCTGGGACGACTAGTGGAAGCCTTCGGTATGTTGGTGGCAAAGGCAGCGATTGAAGAGGACGTGATACTAATCATTGCCGGGCAGTCTCAATGGCAGGGAGCGCAGGTCGCCCGGCGAGTGGAGGAACAAGGGCTGGCCCAGCGTGTTCGTTTTCCCGGCTATGTGTCTGACGAGGACCTCCCTGCCTTATATCGGGGGGCAGAGGTCTTTGTCTATCCCTCGGTCTACGAAGGGTTCGGTCTGCCCCCCTTGGAGGCAATGACCTGCGGGACTCCCGTCATTTGCTCCAGCGCTTCATCACTTCCGGAGGTGGTGGGGGAGGCGGCAATGCTCTTCGACCCTTACGATGTCAGCGCGCTGGCCCAAGCGCTGCGCGATTTGCTGTGTGACGAGGCAAAAAGACAAGAGCTCGTGTTGGCCGGCTTGGTCCGCGCAGCCCAGTTCTCGTGGGAGAAAGCTGCCCGAGAGACAGTGGCAGTGTACCAGGAGGCGGTGGGTGTCTGAGCCGGAGCCCTCGTCTGCAGCGAAGGTATGGGTTGTCGTCGTAAACTGGAACGGGCGGGAAGATACGTTGACCTGCCTGGCATCTATTATGCGCTCCACGCTGCGACCGGTTCACATCCTGGTCGTGGACAACGGCTCTATGGACGACTCGGTCCAGGCCATCCGCACCTGTCACCCAACCGTGGAGGTTTTGGAAGCGGGGGAAAACTTGGGGTTCGGTCGGGCCAACAACCTGGGAGCAGAGCGCTTCCTGGACGACCCGTCGGCCACGCACCTGTTCCTTCTAAACAATGATGCGACGGTCGCTGAGAATACCCTGGAGCGGATGGTAAACGCAATGGGGCAAAATCGGTGGATCGGCGCTGTAGTGCCCAAGATCTATTACATGGATTCACCACGGCGGCTGTGGTACGCAGGGGGAACTATAGACTGGAGGCAGGGAAGCGCCCTGCATCGGGGCATAGACCAGGAGGACATAGGGCAGTTTGACGACGCTAGATTAGTCTCTTTCGCCACAGGCTGTGGGCTGCTCCTGGGGCGGGCAGCCGTGGAGCAGGTGGGGTTGTTCGACCCACGCTATTTCTTCTTCGGTGAGGATGTGGATCTCTCACTGCGTCTCCTTCAGGCAGGGTATGCGATTCTATATTGCCCCGACGCGGTCATCTGGCATAAGGTGGGGTATAGTGCGCGACGGTGGGGAGGAGCATTCACCTACTACCATATGACGCGCAACCGGCTCCTCACAATGCGTAAGCACGCCTGTTGGCACCATTGGGTGCAGTTTGGCTTCTACTTCCCCCTTCTTTGGGGGTGGCAGGCCGTGAAGGCGGTGGCGCGCGATGAGGACTTCGATGTGTGGTGGGGGATCTGGCGCGGCGTGTGGGACTTTGCAGCCGGACGTTTCGAGCGCAGGGAACCGTAGGGAAAGAATCATGGGACACCACCCCAATGCCCCCAAGGTTCTGGTCATTGGCCTCGATTCGGCAACCTGGCTGGTGATGAAACCACTCTTAGAAACCGGCAGACTGCCAAACCTGGGTCGTCTGATGGCGGAGGGAGTGCACGGCCCGCTCCGTTCCAGCATCCCCTACGTGAGCGCCGCGGCCTGGGTCTCCTTCGCGACGGGCAGCAATCCGGGCCGCCACGGAGTGTACGACTTCGCGCGTAAGAGAGCAGGGGACTACGGCGTCGAGTTGATCAATGCGAACATGGTGCGGCTGCCCACCTTGTGGCATCTGCTGAGCGAGCAGGGGCTGCGCGTGGGGGTGTTGAACGTACCTGTGACTTACCCACCTGCGCCAGTGCAAGGTGTGTTGGTGGCGGGGATGCTAACGCCTGATCTCCGCAGCAATTTCACCTATCCCCCGGAGTTGGGGGAGCGGCTTCTTCAAGCCGTACCCGGCTATCGCCTGGAGCCGACGATCCTGGGCGCTGTGCCACGTATAGATATGAAAGAACGTCTTCAACGGGAGGTCACAGAGGGAGCAGAGCGACGGGCGGCTGCAGCCCGTTTCCTGATGCGGGAACTGGGGACATGGGATTTCTTTATAGTAGTGTTCACCGGTCTGGATAGGTTGCAGACTTACCTATGGGACGATATGGATTCCCGGCATCCCCTCCACGATCCGGCCAGCGCGGAGCGATTCGGTGGCGCAATCCCCGCTCATTATGAGCAGTTGGATCACCTAGTAGGAGAACTGTTGGAGGCTGTCGATCCGCGGACGACGACAGTGGTGGTGATGTCAGACCACGGATTGGGAGGCGTGCACCAGTTCTTCTTCCCCAACCGGTGGCTCGCCGAGGAGGGGTATCTCCGATGGCGGCATAGCACGTCCGCCGCTGTCGCTTGGGGACGGCGGTTCTTCAAGCGAACAGGGTTGGGCGGCCTCGTCAAGCGAGCGGCGGTACGGCTGCTCCCCGGCTGGGCTGTCCCCAGCCGGTTGCGCAGCATGACCTTGGCGTGGGACGTGGACTGGGCGCGAACGAGAGTATTCTGGACGACGGACAACGGGTTCTGGCTAAATGTAAAAGGACGCGAGCCACAGGGGATCGTGGAGCCGGGGACTGAGTACGATACATTGTGCGAGGAACTGCGGGAGAGGTTACTGGCTCTGCGCGATCCCCTTTACGGCGAACCAGTGGTGGCCGAGGTGTGGCGACGGGATGCATTATATGAAGGGCCTTTCACCGACGAAAGCCCTGATTTACGTGTCGTCTGGCATGAGGTACCGGAGGAGCGACGCACTCACTTTGCGGCTAACGAACCGTGGGGGGAGCATGCTTTTGGCTATACCACTCTCTCCGGTGACCATATGCGCGATGGGATTCTAATCGCCTGGGGACGGGGAGTGCAGCAGGGTATCCATGTGGAGAGGGCGACCATCTTCGATCTGGCGCCGACAATCCTCTACCTGCTTGATCAGCCTGTGCCTGACCATATGGACGGGCGTGTTCTTTACTCTATGCTCGATCCAGCGTTAGTATCCAGACAACCGGAAGTGCGGCAGCGGGTGCACATGCCGAAACCCCGGTCCGTCGAAGTATTCGCTCCTGGCGACGAGGAAGTAGTGGAACAGCGGCTGCGTGACCTGGGGTATTGGTAGGGAACCGTACCAGGAGGGTGTAAGTTGGACAACCTGGATGGGGGAGCAGGTGGACGAAGGAAAAACTGGAAGCAGGGTTTAATTGCGGGGTGGATGACGGAAAATACCATCTCACACACCAATTCACTGTCTTTTTGGATTCTGTCGTTGTGGATTGCCTGGGCCCTGCGGTTGCATCGGCTCAGCGAGGACAGTTTTTGGTTCGATGAGATCTTCACTTGGCGTTATGCTTCTCTTTCCCTTATAGAAATGCCCCATATGCTTCGTCGCCAGGCACAGCCGCTTCTGGCGATGATCCCATTCCACTTCATTCTCTACCTGGGTGAGGGCGAGTTCCTCCTTCGCTTCCCTGCGGCCTGCTTCGGCCTGCTGGCTATTCCGGCGATCTACATCTTGGTGCGGCGACTGTGGGGACGGCTGGAGGGAAGACTAGCGGTCAGCATGGCCGTCATCTCACCTTTTCTGATCCGATATTCCCAAGAAGCGCGGGCCTATACACTTTTTCTGCTCTTCAGCGCCCTCTCGATGGCTTTCCTGTGGCGGGCGATTCACACCGATGAGCGCTGCCAGTGGGTAGGGTTCTGTTGCTTCCTGGCGCTAGCACTGTACACTCATTACTTCGCCCTCTTCGCCGTGGCCACGGAGGGATTATTCGGTGCACTGGTTCTTGGACGTGCCTGGCTTTTAGAGTGGCAGACGGGCAGAGGGTGGCCTCCCCCTCCCCGCGTTCGCGCGTTCGGCCTAAGCCTGCTGGCTTTTGTCCTGGCGTACTTACCCTGGGTACCCGTGATGCAGGTGAACTTCTTCGAACGCCAGTTGAGCAAGGAGGCAGCGGCAAGCGGGATGCAAATCGGCTTCGCAGTCATAGCTGACAAACTAGCAGAGATGGGAGTCGGCGGGGGCTGGATCCTATGGCCGGCCCTAGGACTGGCGGGCGTCGGGTTAGGAGCGTTGGTCTGGCAACGCCGTTGGCGTGTGTTGCTTTTAGTGACCCTGTGGTTCGCTGTGCCATGGGGCGTGCTGTATCTCGTCACGCCGCGGAAACTGCTATCCAGATATCTGATCTTCTTAGCGTCGTTTTACTATGGCCTCATCGCAGCAGGGGCTGCTGGATTGGCCCACGCAGTCCCGCGACGGGGAGGCCGCATAGCACTGGCAATTTTGCTGATCGCCTTCGTCTTCATCGTGCCTGGCATTTTAGGTCTGGATGATTATTACGAGGAACGGAAGATGGACCTGCGCGGCGTAGCCCAGTTCCTCGTCGAAAATGTCCAACCTAATCAGCCTATCTCGGCTCCTGCCTACGACCGCTTCCTGGACCTGTATCAACCATCCCTCAAGAAACACTTCTTGCCCAGCCTCTCCCTGGAGGCAGTACAGGAGATCTACCATACCTACCCGCGTATGTGGTTTGTGCAGGGATGGGGGCAGCGGGTTAACATAGACCGGGATGGCTCTATGGCGGCGTGGGTAGATAGTCTGCCAGCGGTGGTGATTCAATTCTATGACATACGGGTTCTGTATCTGGGCAAAGGGGTCCCACTGGAGACATTGGTGGCCGAGAGCCGGAAGTTTGTGCTGCCAGAAGGTGCATCTGTCACCTGGCGGGAGTGAAGCGGAACCGTGGGGCACGGTAGGCTGTTGTAGCCGCAATAATCCTAAAGCATTATTGCCTTTTGGTAGGTTTCTGGCTATAATGGCAATGAGTGGAAGAGCAGATGTGTTCTACTCTTATTCCCACTCAAAATTTAACTAAAGGAGGAAAATAGTTATGAAAAAGAAGTTGTCTACACTAGGAGCCTTGGTGCTCGTACTGGGCATGGTTGGGGTTGCATTGGCTGCTGATGCAACGCCAGGTACGATTGATGCTGATGTCTTCGTGATGGGCTTGCAGCCTTCTCCCGACACGACCGAGGTTGTGGCCGCGTACTGGCCGGAGAGCGGCGGTGCCTCGCCGGATGTTGAGCTTTCACGGACCATCACCGGCTACGGCGGGTACGAGTTCGAGGCCGACGCCTCGGGCCTGAGCAGCCCTTGGAGAGGTTCGATGGTCGTGAGCTCTGACAAGCCAATAGCCTCTGTCGCCGAGCTAATGTTTGAGGGCGGCAGCGCTACGGATGATATGCGGGTAGGTTACTACAATGGTTTCTCCGAGCCTGCTGAGACCCTCTACCTGCCCTACGCGGTTTATGCCCGGGCCGGAGGGACGGGGGACATTACCCAGTACTCCACCTTCTCGGTCCAGAACACCAGTTCCTCCGATACAAATATCCAGATCACCTACATTGATCGCGATGGCACTAGCTATGGGCCTTACAATGACACCATTCCCGGCAATGGTATGAACACCTATGACATGACTGATCCGACTTCCCCCGGCGTGCCGGATTTCACGGCAACCGCTTATTGGGCAGCGAATGGTAACTGGACCGGTGGGGTCATTATCCAGGCAGACAATCCAGTGGCTGCGGCCCTGTTGAATACCTGGACTGAGTATGCGGCCTCCTACAGCGCCCTGACCGGTGGCGGTGAGAAAATCTACCTGACCAATGTCGAGCGTAAATTGTACGAAGCCACGGATGCACGGCACGGGAAATGGGAGGGCCTGACTTCCATTATCGTGCAAAACTTCGATCTCGACAATCCAGTGGACATTACCGTGACCTTCTACAGTAAAGCTACCGGTCTAACTCGCTCTTTCAACGATACACTCTGCGCTGGCTGTGCACACGGCTATAATACCCGCACCGGAGCCGATACGCCGGGTGGTGCTGAGTTCTATCAAGAACTGGAGTATTGGGATGACACTTCTACTCCCTCCAACACCAGCCTTGGTGATTGGACTGACGGTTATTGCATCTGGGTTGGGTCGGCAGTGGTTGAGGGTGAGGCTGGGGCTAACATTGCAGCGGTTGTCTTCAATGTGAAAATGCGCCAGGCTACGTCGGCTATGTACGCCTCCGTCACTGATGATGATGCAGCGACCACGTTGGCCATCCCTACCGCTTGGCGTCGCCGTAACCAGCCAGCCGATAACCGGTGGAATTTGCTGCGCGTAATGAATGTGGGCACCGGTACTGCCAATGATATTGACTTCTATTTCTACAACTGGGACGGTACCTTGGCCATGGAGTATCTCGACCAGTCAGCCGTGCAGTATCAGATCGTGGACGGGATGAACCTGCGTACCTCCACCTTTGGCGATGTGCTGGGTGATGACTGGAAGGGCACGGTTGTGGTAACGTCCGATCAGCCTATAGTGGCCACGTCAGACTTGCTCTGGTCAGCGGACCGGTACGGTGCGTTTAACGCCGAGCCGCTGGACTAGCCCCTTATTACTGGTTAGTACACGCACAGGAATCTGGCCTCTATATATGGAGGCCAGATTTTCTTTTTGCAACAAATCCCTGCGTCTGGTCATATCACGCGGCAGACGAATCGAAGCCCCTTTGAAATATATCCGATCAGCATCCGCCCCGTGTGACGGTAAGTCAATCAAGGGATGCCGTTTGCTGTTTCTATTCCGAAAACCCACAGGTGCAAGCGTCCTTGCACCTCTCTCAATTTGCACTATAATGTAAATCCACGCACCCCATTGAATGAAGTGTATGGAAACTAGCAAGTGATGTCCGAGAAGATCATTGTTGTTGGGCTGGATGGTGCCACTTTCGATCTGATCCATCCTTGGGTTCAGGAGGGTCGGTTGCCGAATATAGCCCGTATTCTGCGTGAAGGGGCTGCAGGCCCTCTGCTCTCCACTGTTCCTCCTATGACGGCGCCGGCCTGGACCACTTTTATGACCGGCAAGAATGTGGGGAAGCATGGTATTGTTGATTTTATCATGCGCCAACCGGGGAGTTACGCTCTCCAGATTGTCAACGCATCAAATCGGCACAGCAGAACTTTTTGGGCGTACCTAAGCAGCCTGGGCAAACAGGTCGGTGTGTTGAATATGCCGATGACTTATCCGCCTGAGCCAGTGAACGGCTTCCTCATCTCAGGGATGGACACTCCCTCTATTCAAAGCCGCTTCACCCATCCGCCTGAGCTTCAGGAGGAACTCCTGGAGCGCTTTCCGGATTATACCATCGAAACACGGTCATTCCCTTTGATGTATGGTCCCCGGCAGGACCCTGCTCGCCTTGTAAAAGAATTAATCCGTTCAGAAGAGAAGCGCTACGAAGTAGGACAATTCCTGCGTTCTCGCTTCCCTTGTGATCTCTTCGTCATCCTCTTTCGTTCCACGGACTTAGTCCAGCACTGGTTCTGGAAAAACTTAGACCCTAATCATCCTCATCGCCAGCCGGGAGATGAACAATTCTCCCAAGCAATCCTTCAGGTCTATCAGCATATGGATCAGTTGCTTGGCCGGTACATGTCTGAGGTAAAGACCTTGATCGTTCTGTCTGACCATGGTGCAGGACCCGTTGGGGACCGCGTAGTATATCTAAACACTTGGCTGCGAGACCAAGGCTGGCTTTCATTTCAGAGCAACCGTCTCCAGCGGTTCCGTAGTCAGTTCTTGACTAAGGAACTGTGGAGGATGTGGGTGTGGATACGTAGTACGGTTCCAAGGCGGCCTAGAGAATGGCTGCTGGGTAGGTTCTCGGAAGTGCGTCGTCAACTCCCCTCCCTCTTTGTGCTTTCCGACATTGACTGGGACCGCACGCGTGCCTATTCACTTGAAGTCCGAGGAACGATCTGGATCAACCTGAAGGGACGAGAACCGAAGGGCATCGTATCGCCTGGCGCGGAGTACGAAGCCTTACGGGACGAAATTGCACAGCGGCTGCTAGGTATGCGAGATCCCCTGACAGACGAACCGCTCGTGGCCCGGGTATACAAACGGGAGGAACTGTACCATGGACCGTTCCTGAATCTAATCCCTGATCTCTTGGTGGTATGGGCTAGTGAACCATATATGCCGCTCACTCTTCACGGTACACTTTCCCAACGTAAGTACCCGGTCGAGATACTCGATAAGAGGCAATTGGCTCAACTCACACGCCCGAATGCCTCCCATAAGTTAAACGGCATTTGTATGCTGTGGGGTGAGAATATCACGCCTGGTGCTCACATCGAAGGGGCTAGACTGCAGGATATCGCACCGACGATTTTATACCTGATGGATGTTCCTATCCCCTCTGATATGGATGGAAGGGTGCTGAGCGAGGTAATTGATTCTCAGTATCGAGCACGTCACCCTGTCCAGTACCTTGAAAATGTCCTTGATATGGCAGGCAGACAAAGTGGGTATGAAATGAGCGAGGAAAAGCAGGTTCTGGATCGTCTAAGCGACTTGGGCTATATCTAGAGGGACTATTGCCTGAACTTAAGAGACAGCACGGAGCGAAGAGAGGCTTGCAGACTCAGGGTACCTGCAGGAGCACTGTACTTGGCAGGACTGCACGCAACTCGCTTGCGCTTTTCATTTCTCAGGCCGCAACCGCCCTTGTGACAGTGCTGATACTACCGTTGCTGACTCGTTATCTGGGCAAGGCAGGATACGGGCTCTATACTAGCATCTACGCATTTGTAGGCACCTGCAGCATCCTGGGGGACATCGGCCTTAATGTTATCCTAAACCGAGAAATCGCGAAACAACGCGAGCACGGTTCGAGGCTCCTCGGCCAGACGTTGGTCCTGAAGACCCTATTGGTGCTTCTCTTTCTAGTCGTGGTGATGACGGCAGCCATCGCCTGCTCTTTCGGTTCTCTGGAGTGGCTTCTTTTGTCCATCTGCGCCTTGGAAAGTGGCATCCGTACCTACGCCAATACGTTGGTCACCGCCTTGCGCGCTTATGAGATAATGGGTTATGAGACCATCATCACCTTGCTGGACCGTGCCTGTTGGGTCGTCGGCATCCTACTCGTCGTTTGGCTGGATCTGGGCCTAGTGGTTGTTTTCTTGGTCTTCCTTTTCGCTGCCATCATCCGGCTGACCTCGGCTTTCATTATCTGCTGGATACATCTCCCTCGTCCCCGCCCTAGCGTAAACTTGAGAGTATGGCGCTTTTTGCTGAGGGAGGCATGGCCGATTGGCCTGACGCTGGGAGCCCGCAGAGTGTATGATCGAGTAGGTATCGTGCAATTAAGCACAGTAAGTGATTCGGCCACAGTGGGACTCTTCTCCGGTCCTAATCGTGTCTACCAGTTGACCAACTCCCTGACCTCTTCCGTTCCCGATGCGCTTTTCCCAAGTATGGCGGCGGCTGCTCGCATATCGAAAAACTATCTCCAGTGGATCACTGTCAGTGGCCTGAAGGCGCTTTTGTTGACCACTTTGCCGCTGGCAGGATTTTATGTAATGTTTGCCTCCTATTTTACTCCCTGGCTGCTGGGAGGAGAATTTGGGGAAGCGGCGCTTGCCCTTCAGGTTCTGGCTCCTGCAGTAGTGCTGGCAGCAGTCAATGCACTTCTGCGAGCTCTGCTGCGAGCCAGTGGCCGGCAGCGTTACGACCTGCTTTGCACGTCGGGAGCACTGGCGACTAACTTCTTTCTCAACTTGCTGCTCATCCCGCGTTTGAGCTACGTGGGGCCGGCTGTAGCTGTCCTAGTTTCTCAGGGAATCCAGAGTGGGCTTGCCCTTGCTGGCACACTCCCACTACTGGGACGGCTTCCCGCAAGGCATTTGTTCATTCCCTTGCTGGCAACTCTCACTATGCTTGGTGCTTGGTGGCTAGCAGGCTCACTCCCTCTACTGCTTCGCCTCCCTATGGGTCTTATAGTGTACGGCATAGCCCTATTTTTACTGGGGGGCATTGACCACAGCACTGTGCAATTGATGAAGACCATACTCGATAAGCATTCGGCTTCTGGGGAGACAGGTGCACGGGAGAATGTGGCATGACTCGTAGAGCCAAGCCTACTCTCCAGCTGTGAGAGGAACAGATGATACAAGCTGTTTGTCCCTTGTGTGGCTCTCCAACTCCCTATGCCTTTCTCTGTGCTCCTCGCCTGGACCAGGTTTCGGGTGCGGAGTACACTTACTTACGCTGTCCGGACTGCGGTTTTGTGTTTTTGGATCCGGCAATCGAATCGGAGGCTGCTCACTACGAGGAAAGCGGCTATTACAGCCACCGTCCTCCTATTATGGGGATGGCGATTGGACCGATGATGGGGTGGTTTAACCGCCTGAGGCTGTGGATGGTTGAGCGGGCTTGGCGACGTTCACCCGGGCGGCTTCTCGACATCGGCTGTGGGAGAGGAAGATTTCTGGCCTGTGCTCGCGATGCCGGTTGGGAGTGTATGGGGGTTGAACCGATGGAACGCAGTTGGCGCGTGGCAGTTGAGGAGTACGGACTGCAGGTGATGACCGAGCCTCTCCGAGACGATCACTTCGCGCCAGAGAGTTTCGAGGTCGTGACCCTGTGGCATACACTTGAGCACATCCCAGATCCATTGCACGTGATGCGCAATGTCCAACGCTGGCTGGTGTCGGGTGGTTTGGCAGTCATTGCTGTTCCCAACATTGCCAGCCTGCAATCTCTCCTAGGCGGCCCGCTGTGGTTCCATCTAGATCCCCCTCGGCATCTCTCCCATTTCACCCCACAGACAGCGGCCAGTTTGTTAACATCCTGTGGGTTTGAGACACCGGAAGTGTATTTTTTCTACCCTGAACTGAATGAATTTGGGATGGTGCAGACAATTCTTAACCGACTGGGGTTCAGTCCCAATCTTTTGTTCAATCTGCTGAAGCGTAACCGGGATGGGTTGCCTTCTTCCAAGGCAGCGCTGGTCCTGAACTTAGTAGGCGTATTACTCTTCCTCTGCATGACGTGGCCACTATTGCTCCTGATGACGTGGTTAGAGGAATGGGTCGGCCGAGGTGGGACAATGGTGCTTATGGCCCGTAAGCCTCCTGAAGGGCTGGGGGAAAGGCAATGACCCAACGTCACAAAGTCAACCGCGTAGTGAGCCTAGGTTTGATAGATGTTGCCCTCACCCTGCTGGCCCTTTATCTCGCGTCGTGGGCCCGCTATCTGATTCCTTGGGGGCGACGTCTTACTTGGCGGTTCGTTACCCTACCATGGCCGATCTACATGGTAGCCGCCGTTCTTTGGCCAATTATCCTTTCCTTGGCCTCTGCTTACGACATCCGGCCTCATATCTATCGCCGTCTCTCTGCTGAGATACGCTCGCTTTTAGCAGGCGTGGGGTTAGCGCTCTTAGTCTTGGCAGGGACCCTGTATTTTTCCTACCGGCAGGTGCCTCGTCGGTTGTTCTTCTACTTTGGCATCATTGATTTCTCCCTGCTGACATTGGTCCGGGTGTTTACTCATTCTCTGCGCCTCATTGCCCGCCGTAATGGGCATGTACCTCGGCTATTGATCGCTGGGGCCGGTCAAGTGGGGGAGGAAATCGCCCGACGGATTCAGTGCCACAGCGGTGACTGGCAGTTGGTCGGCTTTCTCGATGACGATTTGAATAAAGTGGGTAGCCAGGTAGCTGGGTTTCCTGTGTTGGGCACACTCGAGATGCTGGAGGAGACGGTCCAGGCTAAGGGAGTGGATGAAGTGATCTTCGCTTTGCCACGACAGGCTCACGAGCGGCTGGTGCATCTGGTGTTAGATCTGGAAAAACTGCCGGTCGAGGTCAGTATAGTGCCGGATTATTTCGATCTGGCTTTCTTCCGCACTCGGATGGATGAATTTTTCGGCCTGCCCCTGATTCGCCTGCGGGCCTCTGCTATTGAAGGCACGGCGAGAATTGTCAAGCGGTTATTTGATCTGGCGATTGCCTTTCCCATACTAGTGCTCTGTATACCCCTGTTTTTCCTCGTTGCCTTGGTCATCCGACTGGACTCGCCTGGGCCCGCATTCTTCAAACAGGAGCGTGTGGGCGAGAACTGTCGGACCTTTGGGATGTGGAAATTTCGCACGATGGTACAGAATGCAGATGATCTACTCCCCAAGGTAATACAAAGGACCTCCGACGGGCAGATCATTCACAAACGACCCGATGATCCACGGGTGACCCGCGTGGGCCGCTTCCTGCGCCGGTTCAGTTTGGATGAACTCCCACAATTGATCAATGTTATCAAAGGAGAGATGAGCCTGGTGGGACCACGGCCGGAATTGCCTTGGCTGGTAGAACGGTACGAAGGATGGCAACGGAAACGGTTTGCCGTCCTGCCAGGGATCACCGGCTGGTGGCAGATTTCCGGCCGCAGTGACCGTCCAATGCATCTACATGTGGAAGATGACCTGTATTACATTCAGAATTACTCCATCTGGCTTGACTTGCGCATTCTCTGGCGCACCATTGGAGTGGTTCTTTTGGGCAAAGGGGCTTACTAGAGGCAGCCCGATATGACCAGTGGCATGCCAAGTGCCAGTTCAACGGCATGGTTGAGAAGGAAAACGATTC
>QMOC01000001.1 GCA_003648085.1 Chloroflexota bacterium | reverse complement strand
ATCAAGCCTCTGGATCGCAACCGTCTGAGCGTGTTGCTGGCTGTACTGCTGCTTGGCTGTGTATTCTTTCGCTTCATCGAACTGCCTGAACACGTGTGGGAATTGCATCCTCTGGGGTCGCCTCTGGAGATCCATGTCACCGGGACCTGGCTACTGGCCGCGCTGATGATTGGCCTGGTCTGCACCGGCACCAGTCTCGTCCTGCACGACCATCCGTATCTGGAAGAGCACTCCGGGCGGCCCGTATACATCTCCTGGATTCTGCCCGGTATATTGGCCGGAATCTCCGCCTACCTGCTGACACATGCCCGCCCATTGCCCGTATGGACTGGGGGGCTGGCTATGGTAGGCATCATCATCGGACTGACCATCTCCGCTGAGTACGCCGCTGTCTCCCCCGATGACCCACGCTACCCTACGGCCCGGCTTGCTCTCAACGTGCTGGACTATCTCCTGGCTTTCACCCTCTTCGCCATCATCTACCACACCCGCACTCGCAGTCTGGTGACCGCTACTCTGACATTAGTCACGGCCACACTGCTGGCAATTGACCTGCTGAGTGTGGCAGATGTGCCGTTACGACGTGTGCTTTCATTTGCCGCTATCGTCGGTCTCATCATCGGCGAGAGCACCTGGGCTTTGAATTACTGGCAGATCAGCGCCTGGACCGGCGGGCTATTTCTGCTGCTTATCTTCTACGTCGCCCTCAACGCGGCCCACCAGTACCTATTGGAACGCTTGAGTGGCTCCATCCTGGTGGAGTTTGCCGTCGTCGCCATTATTGTGTTGACCATCATCCTGCTCAGAGCCCCCTGAGACAGAGATGCAGTGACCCCATCCCTATTTTGGAGGAGAAACCGTGCAGACTGCGACATCATCACTATCGCCCAAAATCCCCCCGCGCATCGCGCGCCTGGAGGAACTGGCATACAACTTCTGGTGGAGTTGGCATCGCGAGGCCCGCGATCTGTTCAAGATGCTGGACTATCCACTATGGCGCAGCACCGGCCACAACCCGGTGAAGATGCTGCTGGAAGTACCACCGGAGCGGCTTGGGGAACTGGTCGCTGACCCGCTTTTCCTTCGCCAGTACGACGCTGTATTGATGGCACTGGACGCCGACCTGACTAACGGGCACCTCTGGTTTCCCAAGCAGTATCCTGACCTGACAGCCCGACCCGTCGCCTACTTCTCGGCTGAATTTGGGCTGCATCAGTCATTGCCCCTCTACTCGGGCGGCCTAGGGGTGCTGGCGGGTGACCACTGCAAAGAAGCCAGCGACCTCGGGCTGCCCTTCGTCGCCGTGGGATTCCTCTATGAGATGGGCTACTTCCGCCAGCGCATCACCCCTGATGGATGGCAGGAGGCGATCTACCCGCGCTTCAAACCAGAGGAGGTCGCTATTCGCGAGGCTCTGTGCGACGATGGGGAGTGCCTTTTCGTCCCGGTCGAAGTGGGCGATCGCACCGTACACCTGCAAGTCTGGCACGTCCAGGTCGGGCGCACACGCCTCTACCTGATGGACGCCGACAACGACCTGAACGCTCCCTGGGACCGGGAACTCACCGCCCGACTGTACGGCGGCGACCAGGAGATGCGCATCCAGCAGGAGATCGTGCTGGGCATCGGCGGCGTGCGTGTCCTGCGAGCACTGGGGATTGATCCGCACGTCTTTCACCTTAACGAGGGTCACTCAGCCTTCCTGGTGTTAGAACGCGCACGCGAACTGGTCGAGGCTGGACTATCGTTCGACGAGGCCCGCCAAGCGGTGCAGGCGACGACCGTATTTACCACCCACACGCCCGTGCCTGCCGGCCACGACGTCTTCCCCTTCCACCTGGTTGAGAAATACTTCCACACCTACTGGCCCCGCCTGGGTCTGAGCCGAGAGCAGTTCTTGGAACTAGGCAGTCACACGGGGAACCGGCAGGGTTTCAACATGACTGTGCTGGCACTGCGCATGTGCGGGCAGTGCAACGGGGTCAGCAAACTGCACGGCGAGGTATCGCGCCAGATGTGGCAATCGGTCTGGCCTGATAGACCTGTGGAACAGGTGCCCATCACACACATTACAAACGGCATCCACGTACCGGCCTGGATCGGTGAGGCGATAAACAAAATCTACCGCAGGTATCTAGGCCCCGATTGGGTCGAGCGACACGATGATCCCGCGTTATGGGAGCGCATCCTCGACGTACCCGACGAGGAATTGTGGGCCGCTCACCTGCATTTGAAGCGCAAATTGATGAGCCTGATCCGCGAGCGGGCACGGCAGCGGCGTATCGAGGGGTTAATGAATCCAGAGCAAGTGTTGTGCGCCGGGACGTTCCTGGATCCCGACGCGCTCATCATCGGCTTCGCGCGGCGTTTCGCCACCTACAAGCGAGCCTCCCTCATCTTTCACGATCTGGAGCGATTGAAGCGATTGCTGCACGACCGATACCGACCCGTGCAGTTCATCTTCGCCGGCAAGGCCCATCCCGCTGACGAGGGGGGCAAGCGGTTGCTTCAGCAGATCTACAACATTGCCAAGGACCCGGCAGTGGGAGGCCGCATCGCCTTCATCGAGGATTACGATCTGCAGGTGGCGCGCTACCTGGTGCAGGGAGTGGACGTATGGCTGAACACCCCGCGCCGGCCCTATGAAGCGAGTGGCACCAGCGGCCAGAAGGCAGCCGCCAACGGCATTCCCAGCCTGAGCGTACTCGACGGCTGGTGGGCCGAGGGGTATAACGGTGCTAACGGCTGGGCAATTGACCCCGGGCAGCGCTACGATGACCCGGCCGCGCAGGATGCTGCCGACGCGGAGGCGCTGTATCACTTACTTGAAAACGAGGTCGTGCCCCTGTTTTACAAACGCGATGCTGACGACGTACCACGGGGCTGGGTACGAGTGATGAAGGAGGCTATCCGCACGGTGGTGCCCGTCTTCTGTACCCGCCGTATGGTCAAGGAATACGCCGAGCGATTTTACATCCCGGCGGCGCGCCGTGCGGCCGAAATAGAGTCCCTCGGCCTGCGGATCACAGCGGGCGCAACACACGTGTAGCACGCAACCGCTTGACCAGCACTACCTCGTCGTCCCCTATTTGGACCTCATAAGCAGCCTCCCGCCACGCCCTCGGCAGACTGGCGACAACCTCGGGCACGTAGCCGAACGTTTCACAAAACTCGACCAAGTCGGTGGGGCTCGGACGCGGCAGAAACAGTAACGTCGCCTCACATTGCAACTCGGTCGCAGCCCGCTCCATCTCGGAGAGCAACGCTCGCCCCACTGCGACGCGCTCGATGGTCGGCCCGATCAGGAGATCGGTCACTCTGGCAACGAGGTTCTCAATCTGCCAGCCGAGTATCCCCACCAGGTTGCCATCTCGCTCGGCCAATAAAAACCCCACACTGCCGAAGCGTGCGATAACCGCCTGTCCGTCAATCTCTTGCCGTCCCCGTCGGGCGCGATTGACGAACGTGGCGATCTTACCGGCATCACTCACTTTGGCCCGTCGCACTGCGATTTCTTGCCGCCGTGCCATGTTCCTCCTCGACCAAGCACACTGCCATAATTGCAGCCGGACACCCTTCCCACCAGTTTCTGCCACGCCGCTCGTACCTGCGCCCGCGTCTGCGGGAGCGTTCCCGAGGTGTCAATCACCACGTCAGCGCGGGCGATCTTCTCCTCCTGCGGCGGCTGCGCTCGCACACGCTGCCAGGCCTCGGCCCGGCTCAAGCCCCGCCCTCCCATAATGCGATAGACCTGCTGCTCAGGCCGGCATGTCGTCACCCACACACTGTCGCAACCGTCGGCCATCCCGGACTCGATCAGTTTGATGGCCTCGACCACCACGACAGCGGAAGAGGCGGCGGCGATGCGTTGAACGACCGCCTCGATGGTGGCGGGATGGACGATGGCCTCCAGTCGCGCCAGCGCCGCAGGATCGGCGAAGACGATGGCCCCCAGCCGCGTCCGGTCAATCTCACCGTTGGGAGCCAGCACTCCCGGCCCGAACGTTTCGACGATCTTTGCGTGGATCGGGGTGCCGGCCCGCATCACCTCGTGAGCCACCAGGTCTGCGTCTATCACCTCAGCGCCCAGTTCGGCCAGCATCCCAGCGACGGTGGACTTGCCCGTGCAGATGTTGCCCGTGAGGCCAATGAGTAATGGACGTGAGCCTCTTCTTGCCATTTTTTGTTGCTCTGGTCTACCTCGATCATACCACATCCGTCCAGGCCGCAAGCAACGTGTCCAGTTCCGCCTCAACTTCGCTGTACTCAATGCCCAACTGACGCACCCGCTCGACCGCTTTCTGT
This sequence comes from Chloroflexota bacterium, assembly GCA_003648085.1. Classification (GTDB taxonomy): domain Bacteria; phylum Chloroflexota; class Anaerolineae; order B4-G1; family B4-G1; genus B30-G15. The sequence continues at coordinate 16,638 of QMOC01000001.1, read as the reverse complement.
TCGCTGGCAATCACCAGTTGGGCCTCCAACTGCGCCCGGCGCATCTCCAATTGATGGATGGCCTCCTCCAGTTCGGCCCGGCGGCGGGCCTGCCGCCCCGCCTTTCGCTCCGCCGCCTTGCGGGCCTCCTGCATACGCTCCCTCTCCGCTCGGCCCCGCATCTCACGGAGCGCCCGCCTTTGCTGACGCCGCTGCGTCTCCCACTCGTGGTACTCCTCATACCCCTCTTTGAACTCCCACAACCGCCCGTCCTCAATCGCCCAGATACGAGCAGTCAGCCTGCGGATCAGATAGCGGTCGTGGGTCACGAGCAGCAACGTGCCGCCGAAGCCGGAGAGCACCTCTTGCAGCACCTCCTGGGAGGGGATGTCGAGGTGATTGGTCGGCTCATCGAGGAGCAGGACGTTGGCGCCCTGGAGGGCCAGGAGGGCCAACGCGACACGGGCCTGCTCCCCGCCGGAGAGGTCGGCGACGCGCTTGAAGACGTCATCGCCGGAGAAGCGGTAACGGCCCAGCAGGTTCCGCGCCTGGCTGATCGTCAGTTCACCGGCGTCCAGGATGGTCTCGAGTACGGTTTTCTCGGGGTCGAGGTCCGCATGCCCCTGGGCGAAATACCCGATACGCACACTCGCCCCGATGCGCACGCGCCCGGCCAGCGGCGCGACCTGGCCCAGGATAGTGCGCAGGAGCGTGGTCTTGCCGGAGCCATTGGGCCCCAGTAGTGCCACACGCTGTCCTCGCCGCAGTTCGAACTCCCCGGCTGTGAAGAGGGGATTGGCCGGATCGTAGCCCACGCTGAGGTCGTAGAGGCCCAGCACCAGGTCCCCGCTGCGGGCCACGTCGCCCAGGTCGAGGCTCAGCGGGCGGTGCTCCCGCGGCCGCTCGACCCGCTCCAGCCGCGCCAGTCGTTTCCGGCGCCCCTTCGCCTCACGGCTGCGCTGGCCGGCGATATTGCGGCGGATGAACTCCTCGGTGCGGGCGATTGATCGCTGCTGCCGCTCATATTCGGCCCGCTGAAGGGCTATCCGCTCGGCCTTCTGGACGACGTAGGCACTGTAGTTGCCGCGATACCGTTCCAGATGGCCCCACTCCAGTTCCCACACCCGCTCGACGACGCCGTCGAGGAAAGCGCGGTCGTGGGCCACGACGATGAGAGCGTCCTTCCACGCTTTCAGGTAGTTCTCCAGCCACTCGATACCTGCCAGATCGAGGTGGTTGGTCGGCTCGTCCAGCAATAGCAGACCCGGCTCCTCCAGCAGCAAGCGGGCCAGCAACGCGCGCGTCTTCTGCCCCCCGCTGAGTTGCGCCAGGGGACGTTGGAAATCATCCTCGTCGAAGCCCAGACCGGAGAGCACCCGTTCGATGCGCTGCTCGTAGGTGTAGCCGCCGGCCAATTCAAAGGCTTCCAGAGCCGGGCCATACCGCCGCAGCGCCTCCTCACGGGTGGCCGGGTCGGTCATAGCGGCCTCCAGGCGGCGCAATTCGGCAGCCTGAGCCTGCAGGTTGGCGAAGACGTCTAGCATTGCCTCCCACAGCGTGCCACGGCCAGAAAAGTCGGCCTGCTGGGGCAGATAGGCGATGCGCAGCCCTTTGGCCCGATGAACGGTGCCGGCCGTGGGTTTCTCCAGCCCGGCGATGATGCGTAGCAACGTCGTCTTGCCCGAGCCATTGGGCCCCACGAGCGCGATCTTGACCCCGCGAGGAATCTCGAAGGATACGTCCTCGAAGACATCCTGAGGGCCGTAGGATTTAGCCAGATTGCTAGCGGTCAGGATGGACATAGGAACCGTATTGCCTATTGCGTGTTGCGCGTAATTATACCACGAGCCTGGAGTGTGCCAATCTTGCCACCAAAGTCATTTTGTAGTACACTCTAAATCGGTTTTCGGTAATGGAGGCCCCGATTTATCGAGGTTTTCCCGGCTGGGTCGTAGTGGCGACTTCAGTCGCTCTGACCTCGCCTGGAACGACTGAAGTCGTTACTACGAGCAGAACCGCCAGTGTTCAGACTAGTAGATAGAAAGGGAGGATCGCAATGCCCACTAAATTAGGTCCCCACGTCCTGCAGGCCGCTGAAGACCTGAGTGAATACATCGAGGCTGGCGTAGCGGTAGCCAAATTTGTAGGAGATTGGGGAATAGCCAAAGACGTCCCGGCCGGCGTTCTGGTGATTGGCCGCAAGCACCAGGGGGACTACGACGCCCAGCAGCAGAAGGCAGCCGGGAAGACCCCTCTCGAAGCCGCCCAGCAGTTCATCCAGGATCAACTACCCACCTACCAATCCAACCCCCACATCAAGTACTGGGAGGGGCACAACGAGCCGGTGTGGAACGACGAGGAGGGTATGGGCTGGTACGCCCAGTTTGAGGTAGAGCGGATGCAGTTGATGGCCGACCTGGGACTGAAATGCGTGATTGGAAACTTCGCCACCGGCACGCCGCCTTTGGATCTCTGGCCCGCCTTCTTCCCGGCGCTCCAGGTCGCCAGGCAGTATGAGGCCATCCTCGGACTCCATGAGTACAGTTGCCCGTGGATATGGTGGATGACAGGAAATCACCAACTGGATCCTAACGATGACCAGGGAGATGAGGGTTGGACGACGCTGCGTTACCGCAAGGTCTACCGCCAGCACCTGATCCCGAACGGGCTGGGGAACGTGCCGCTGGTGATCACCGAATGTGGCATTGATCCACTGGTGAATCCCAAGCCACCGGGTGTAGAAGGAGGGACGTGGAAGCAACTGGGCGGTTTCTGGGCCGAGCACGACAACGAGCCAGACAAAGCCGATTACTACTTTCGGCAGCTGGTCTGGTACGACAAGGAACTGCAGAAGGACGATTACGTCGTCGGCGCGACCATCTTCACCTGGGGGAGTTTCGGCCCGCCCTGGTCGGATTTCGACGTGGCCGGGACGGATGTGGCCAAGAAATTGATTGCCTACACGCAGGCGGATCCTGCCAGGCCCTTCAAGTATCCCGAAGTCGGCGGCGGGGACGAGGGCGATGGTGAAGATGAGGGTGAGGGCGAGGGCGAGAAACCACGTGGACAGCCTCGCGTCCAATACGAGCGCACCTACGTTCTCCTACCCCCCAACGCGGACGCCGCCTGGGCGCGGGCGGTGGTAGAGAGCACCTGGGATCAACACAAATACACCATCGGCAGCAGCGCCGATGACGCGGGTATCGGCGACCTGGACGTGCGGCGCGTGATCGCCATCAATCCGCAGGAATGGCCCGGTCCGCAGACGCTCGCGGAGTTCTACGCGCAGTATTACCCCGGTGTCGAGTACAAGGCCATCACTGCTGCAACGCCGGCGGAGTTGGCACAGCAGTTGGCCAGCGAGTAGGGCGAGGCTACGAGCCCGTCCGGGGGAGGGGCGCAGTGACTATAAGGTACTGAAGTCCGGCGAATTTTGGAGCCCCCACGTTAGCCACCCTAGAAAACGTACTCCCCGAAATCCTGCGCCAGTTCCACCGGCCCGCCGAAGGCCACGGCTGCCTCCTCGAGCCAGCGGTCGTACTGCCAGGGGGCGGGGCGATAGTGGATCAGCACCAGGCGGCCGGCACCAGCCCGGCGAGCGACCTCCCCTGCCTGGGCCGCGCTGGAATGGCCCGACGTGTTCTTCGCCGCCTCGTGGATCAGGATGTCGGCACCTCGCGCCAGGGCTACTACCGCGTCGCACGGTGAGGTGTCGCTGGAGTAGGCCACCACACCGCCGCTGCGCTTGTTCTCCACCCGCAGGCCCAGCGTGGGCACCATATGCTCCACCGGCGCACCGGTGATGCGGAATTCATCATCCTCCAGCACCAATGCACCCACCTCCTCGGCCACAGGTCGGCAGGGCACGGGGAAGAGATCGGGCCATTCCCGCCAACGGAACAGATCCATCATAGCCTCAAACCGCTCCAGCACGTCGTGCAGGCCGTACACGGGCAGCGGAGCGGCGCGTCCCAAGAGCCAGATATCCATCAGCAGTATGGGAACGCCGAAAACGTGATCCGGGTGAAAGTGGGTGAGAATCAGCCCGCGCAAGCGTTCGAGCGCGAGCCCTGCACGTTGGATCCGCACCAGGGGGCTATCGGCACAATCAATCAGGAAGAAACCCTGTTCACCCTCGACTGCCAGGTAGGTGTTAGCGTGCCCCTCATCGGGCACCGCCGCCGCAGTTCCCAGAGCTACGACTCTGGCCACAGCCCTCTATCCCCCAAGGGCCCACACCACAATCGTCGGTGTCACGTGGACCTCGATAGCGGCTGCCAACGTCAATAGCGGCAGGACGAGGGCGATAAAGACTTTGACGAAATCGGCCAACGCCCACAGCCATCCCTCGCCCACCGTCATCCCCCGGGGCGGTGACATAAAGGTCGCCCCCAGACGCACGGCCAGCGCCGTTGCGATGCTCGCAGCAGGCAACTCCAGCACGCCGTGGGGCAGCACAAAAGCGGCGAAGAATAACACCGGATTGTAACCCACATGCGCGGCCTGGGTGACGAAGAAGAACACAATAGCCAGTGGAGCCATCAGCAACACCACCGCCAGTGTGCCGAAGGAAAACACCGCCAGCAGGGTCCCGGCCAGCAGCGAGCGCACATTGTTACCCAACACCCCCCAAATCGTGAAGGTCGGGAGCCAGTCCACAGCCGGCAGTTCGGCGAACGTCTCGGCTGAGACGTGCTCCAACCGCAGCATCTCCGGCGGGAGTTGATAGCGGGCGGCGAAGTCACACCCGATGTAGGCCGAAAATAACAGTCCAATCACGACCACCACAAGAGCCAGCCACGAGCGGCGCAGTATGGTCGGGATGTCGCGTCCGTAGAGCCCACCCAGCATCCCCAACCAGCGCAACCACGCCGGCATTTTCTGTAAATCCAACCCAAAGAGCCAGGGCTCCCAGCGCAGGTATTTGCAGAACGTACGCCACAAAGAGCCGATGTTCAACTCGTCAATCTCACGCCCCAGCAACTCCTCGCGATTGAAGGTGTGAATCCCCATCCGTACCAGAACGACGTCCACAAACACCAGAAAAAGCACGATCCACCACAGCACGCTGTAGTTGGCCCAGAACATGATGATGGCCTCGCCCTGGATCAGGAGCGCCATCGGGATGATGATGAAACTGGCCAGCAGGTTAGCCGCTCGCACACTCGTCGTCTGGCTGGAGACCACTACCGCGCCGGAGACCATCACCAACGCCTCCGTCGTCGTCAGCAAGAGAATCAGCGCCAACAAGATCGGCGGCGGCGTCCAGCCCTTGAAGAAGTACAACCCGACCAGATAGACGGTGATACCCAGATAGGCCGCCAACAGAGGCGGAGTCATCGCTGCCAGCGTCTTGCCCAGATAGAGTTGTGTGTCCGTCAAGGGAGTCGCCAGAAGTGGCTCAAGGCTCCTGCGCTCCTTCTCCCCCACAAAAGTCTCCAGCGCGATCACCAGCGAGAACGAGATGGGGAAGAAGCCCACGATCATCAGCAGGAAAGGAAGCATCCGCTCGCCGATGATCGGCGCACCGTATCTGGCGACCCAATCCAGCGCAGCATCGGCCACAAAACTCATCAGCGCGGGGAAGAAAAGCGTCAAGATCACGGTGGGTACGACAATGCGCCAATCCCGCAGTGTATCCCGGATCTCGCGCCCCATCAACGTGAGCACCATCCGCAGCGGCTCACCCGTCGCCGCACGCACACGCTCGGTTACCGCTGCCATTCCTGCCCCTCCTCCACCACCCGCAGGTAGACGTCTTCCAGACTGCGCGGTACCTCGCTCAGGGTAACGATTCCCACCCCGTGCGCTGCCAACGTCCGGAGCAGAAGCGGGTTGATCTCCTCGGGCTCGGGGGTGGAATAGCGTAGCCAATCGTCTCCTTTCATCTGGATCTTGACCAAATCGGAGACGAGTTTCACCACGCCATCGGTCGAATGGGTCAGGCGCAACTCCATCAGCGGCGGGCCAAGCAAACGTGCCTTCAATTCCGCCGGTGTTCCTAACGCGATGATCTTCCCCCGCCGGATGATGGCAATGCGATCGGCCAGGGCCTCCGCCTCCGCCAGATTGTGGGTGCAGATGACGATCGCTCGCCGGTGGTGACGCAGACTGAGGATGGCGTCACGGACCAATTTGGCGCTGTGGGGGTCCATCGCCGAGGTCGGCTCATCCAGCAACAGGACAGGCGGATCGTGCAACATGGCACGCACGAGTGCCATCTTCTGCCGCATGCCCTTCGAGTACGTCCCCATACGCTGGTCCCACGCCTGGGACATCCCAAAGCGAGCCAGCAGTTCTCTGGCCCGGCGCTCACGCTCGCAGGCAGACAACCCCATCAGGCGACCGAAGAAATCCAGATACTCTTTGCCTCGCATACGCAGATAGAGCCCCGGATGCTCGGTCAACAGCCCGACCCGCCGTCGAACCTCCTGCGGTTGCCTGGTCACGCTGTATCCGGCCACGAATGCGTGTCCCACCGTCGGGCGCAGGATCGCTGCCAGCATGCGCACCGTCGTTGTCTTGCCAGCCCCATTGGGGCCAAGGAGCGCCAGAATCTCGCCTGGCGCTACCGAGAACGTCACCCGATCCACAGCGGTGAGGTCATCAAATTGCTTCGTCAGGCCGATCAGTTCAATCATCGCACCACTAATGTGGTTTCATTATACCAGCGTTAGGCTCCTCTGGCAATGGGCGTTGGGTACTACAACCGGATACTCCCAAGAGCAGGCTGCCGAACGGTGTTCCGCCCGGCAGTTTCACAATGCTCTGACTATCCTGTTTATTCGCCGCCCGCCTCATCCTGTCGCGAGACTGCATAGACGTAAAGGATACGCTGTATCATAGTGAATACGGAAAGCAGCGCCAGTGCCCATATCATCACAATGGGCAGGCCGACCGCTGTCAACGCCCCGATCAGCACTATCCGCCCCAGGCGGGTCAGCAACCCAACTTTACAAGGGAAACCCAGGGCCTCGGCCCGCGCACGGGTGTAACTGACCATCAACGCTGCCACCAGCGCGATGAGAAGCAAGATGACTTCCAGGTATACCCCCTCGTGTAAGTAATGCACGGTGAGCCCTAGAATCAGGGCCGCATCTGAGAGCCGGTCCAGCGTCGAATCGAGAAACGCTCCAAAGCGGCTCCGCTGCTCAAGGGCTCGCGCCAGCGCCCCATCCAACGCATCCACCGGCGCAACGACCAGCAACAGCCGACCACCTAGCGTGATGTAGCCCAGGCCAAACACGACTCCCACGCCGATTTGCAGAAGGAGACCGAGGATGGTGATCGTATTGGGGTGTATGCCCAGCCGGCCCATAGCACGAGCGATGGGCATCAAGAACACCCCTGCCTGAGTACGCGCCCAGTCGGTGAATGAATCCCACCGTCCGCGCTGCTGCCTCCGTTTTACGCGCTGTTCGCGCTTGGCTTGCTGCACGGTACTCATCTTGCGTGATCGCCTCCACCATAGAGTATAGATGCTCTCAACTCTCATCGTACTTTCTTGCAGTTGAGTCACACCGATGATGGCGCTGCTTGGGTCAGCATCTCCATAAACTTGGTCTGGTGGCGCTCGATCTCGGAGAGGTTCAAGGAACAATAGACCTCCCGGCCGGTGCGCCGGACTTGGACCAGGCCAAGCACTCGTAACGGGCGCAGATGAAAGGATACAAGCGGCTGGCTGACGTGGAGTGCCCGTGCCAACTCACTTACGGTCATCTCCTCATTTTCGGCCAGCGCCACGAGAATGCGCAGGCGCAGAATGTCCTTAAGCGCGTAGAAATAGCGCGCCATCTCCCGCAATTCCTCATCGCGCGCCCTGTGGTGCTGAACCGCCATACCCCCTCCTGAAATTCCACAATGCATAAAGAACGGCTTCATAAAAAAGCATTTATATATTACCGCAGAAATCCAGGCGTGTCAAGCCCTGCCTTGCCAAACAGCCCGAATAAGGTATAATAACACTGCTTTCGGGGCGTAGCGCAGTTCGGTTAGCGCGCAGCAATCGGGATGCTGAGGTCCGGGGTTCAAATCCCCGCGCCCCGACCAGAGAAAACTCATCAAGAGGAACATTAAGAAGGATGGGGAAAAGAGGGTTATGGCTATTATCGAGAGAGAGGTCAGGCTCGTAGGCTCCAAAGGAGAAGAGGTGCTCATCGGCCTGTTCGATAGCAGTGTCACCTACTCCTGCATTGACCGTGATCTGGCCCAGAGGTTAGAAACGCTCGTCCCTCTCCCCAGCCCTCTTTCCCTGGAAACGGCGGAGAAGGGGAGGACGGTGGAGGTCAAGGAGAGAGTGAGCCTGGATTTCCACCTCGATGGCTACCGCTTTTCGGATGAGTTTATGATCGTGCCCCATCTGGCGAACCAACTCATCATCGGGGCAGCGACGATGCAAAAGTGGCGCTTCAAACTCGATTTCGAGAACGACGAGGTGATCATTGATCCCCGCGTGACCAGGCTGCGACTACTGTGAGACCCCGGTCACTCGGCCCCCCAGTCACCCTTTGCCTCCCGCCACAACGGTTCCAACTCGTCAATCGTCAGCGCCGTCATATCCAGCCCCCGCTCGCGGGCCATCCGCTCCATACTGCGAAAGCGATGGGCGAAACGGGCATTCGCCTTGCGTAATGCCGCCTCCGGATCTACCCCCAACCAGCGGGCCCAATTGACCACCGCAAACAGCAGATCGCCTAACTCCGCTTCCCGCTCCTCCGTGGTAGCCGCTGCCTCCACCTCGGCTATCTCTTCCCGAACCTTGTCGGCCACGCCACCCACCCCGGTCCAATCGAAGCCCACGCGGGCCGCGCGCCGGCTGTAGGTATCGGCCTGCTGTAACGCCGGCAATATTGCCGGGACACCATCCAGCACCGAGCGTCCCTCCCCCTTCTCCTCCCGCTTCAGTTCCTCCCAGCGCTGCAACACCTCGCCTGTTCCACTTACCCGCCGCCCGCCCCACACGTGCGGGTGACGATGCTTGAGTTTGGCGTCAATACCGGCGATGACCTGCGCCATCTTGAACTCACCCTCCTCCGTGGCGATCTGCGTCTGGAGCAGAACCTGCAATAACAGATCACCCAACTCCTCCTGTAGCGCCTGCACGTCACCCGCGTCAATCGCCGCCAGTGCTTCGTATGCCTCTTCCAGCAACCCCGTCCGCAGGCTCTCGTGGGTTTGCTCGCGATCCCAGGGGCAGCCATCCGGTGCGCGGAGGTGAGCGACGGTGTCTTGTAAGCCCTCAAAACTGGTGACCCCGGGCAGCGAAGGTATGTAAAGCGTGGTCAGATGCGCAACGTCGTCCCTGCGGTCGAGTTCGTAGAGTGGCAAGCGCACGACGCGCTGCTCAGAAGTACCGGCCGCGTGCACCAGCACCACCTTATGATCGTCGGGATACTGGTTCATCAGTGTAAGTTTCACATCGGCGGCAAGTGTCCGACTGTACAACTGTCCCACCAGCGCCGGCAGGTCCGGGTTGAGCGGTGGGTGATAGCAAGCCGCCAATTCCACCGCATCGTAGACCTGCAGGCCGGCCAGCGGGTCTATCCGCAGCGCCGTGAGCGTGGGCTCGACGAAACTCAGCCCTTCTACGATACGCACCGCCAGGTCGGCTTCCTTCGCCCGCGATAGAATCTGCGCCACTGTGGCTTCCCCCACCAGTGGGTGGCCCGGCACGGCGTAGATAACCCCCTCTGGGCGCTGCCCCAGTCGCAGTATCTCACCGGCAATGGCATCGTAGACTTGGGCAAAACCCTCCGCCTCCTCGTAGAGGTGGTCGAAGGAGTGCAACGTCAGATGGGGCGGCAATCCGGCCACGGTCGGGTGGTGCGCTGTGCGCAGCCAGACCTCATTGGCGGCCTCCAGCACGTCCCACGCCTCTCGTGTCAGGTGGCGGGGGTCGCCCGGCCCCAGGCCGACGATGGTGATGGAGTCCATACAGCACCTCCGTGATGCATAAACGCGAAAGGGGCAAGGCAACCCTGCCCTGCCCCATGTACCTGCTCGTCCCTTTGCCTACCGCTTCGTGTACTGCGGTGCTTTGCGGGCCCGCTTGAGCCCGGGCTTCTTCCGTTCCTTCACCCGCGCATCACGGGTGAGGAAACCTCCCTTGCGCAAGATCGGCCTCAAATCCGGGTCCGCCTTCAGCAATGCCCGCGCGATACCCAATCGAATCGCTCCGGCCTGTCCACTCATCCCTCCACCCTTCACCTTGACGCTAATGTTGAAGCGGTTTTCCATGGCCGTTGCCTTAAGCGGCTCCTTGAGATGGGCAATGTCCACGCTGCGGACGAAGTACTCCTCAAGAGAGCGGTCATTGACAATGATAGTCCCATCACCGGCGGGAAAGAGACGCACCCGCGCCGTTGCCGCCTTGCGCCGTCCAACCGCTTCGTAATACTCCATTGCCATCTCTCCTCCTATCATCTTAACTCCAACGGCTTGGGCTGCTGGGCCGCGTGGGGATGATCCGGGCCAGCGTAGACCTTCAACTTCTTGAACATCCGTCGCCCCAGCCGGTTTTTCGGCAGCATACCCCGCACCGCGTGCTCGATCACCCGTGTGGGGTGCTTGTGGAGCAGGTTGCGCAGCGTGATCGCCTTGAGCCCCCCCGGATAGCCGGAGTGACGATAATAGATTTTCTGATCCGGTTTGCGTCCGGTCACGTGTATCTTCTCGGCGTTGACGACGATCACGTAATCACCGGTATCAACCGAAGGAGAGTAAATAGGCTTGTGCTTACCACGCAGGATATGCGCCACCTGAGCAGCCAGGCGGCCCAGCGTCTGCCCTGTGGCGTCCACCACGTACCACTCACGCTCGATTTCGTTTGGATTTGTAACATAGGTTTTCATAATGTAGCCCTACTAATGATCTATTTTGCCTGCATTGCCCGAGTGCGAGAAATCGTGTCCCGTTCCATAAGAATGGCAAGAAGCAGCGGCAATGGCTTCAGTTCCCGCTTCAACGGGTCGAGGACAAGGCCAAGCGCCTCAAGGGTGAATGCCCCCATTCGCTACGTTCAGGAACTTCTGGGCCACACCCGCCTGGAGAGCACCCGCTTTTACACCCGCGTAGCTAGTTTCTGGTACAAAACTCGACGGAGGCCCCGATTTATCGGGGTTTCCCCGGCTGAAGCCGGGCCTCCGACCCCGTTTTGCACTGAGAACTAGCTAACCCTCTCGTCGCAGGATCAAGAGCCCGCTTTGAGGCTGTCCAGGACGGTCAGACCTGCATTGAAGATCCTAAATACTTCACCTCCATCAAGCACAGCCCATGCGGAGGAGCCGTTGGCCCGGCCCGGCTGCGATCGCACGATGCCAGCACAGCCGCGAACTCCTCCACACTCATCCGGTCCCGCCCCACCTGAAGCAACGTGCCGACGATGCTACGCACCATGCGGTAGAGAAAAGCGTTGGCTTCAATGTCAAAGGTCAGCCAGGGCGGCTCCCCGCACCACTCCGCCGTCAGCACCCGGCGCACCGTGCTCCCACCCTGCGGTGACCGTCCGAAGGCAGCGAAGTCGTGTTCGCCCACCAGGGCCTGAGCCGCCTGTTGCATCGCTACCACATCTAACGGCGCAGCGACATGCAGACTGTATCGCCGGGCCAGGGGCCAGCGCATTGGTGCGTTGTAAAGCGTGTACCGGTAGCGCCGGCTGCGGGCATCGTAGCGCGGGTGAAAGTCCGGCGCGGCTTCCTCAATCTCTTGGATAGCAATGTCGGCGGGCAGGAGCGCGTTCAGCGCCCGCTGCAAGTCACCCAGCCCATGCCGCCAAGCCGTGTCAAAGGCGACAACTTGCCCTGCCGCGTGCACTCCAGCATCGGTACGGCCCGCTGCCAGGATATTGATCCTCTCACGGGTCACCTGCGCCAGTGCCGTTTCCAGTGCCGCCTGAATGGTCGGAGCGTTGGCCTGACGTTGGAATCCGCCGTAGTCGGTCCCGTCGTAGGCGACGACCGCACGCACCCGCATCGCCGTGCCCGTCCATCCCTTACTTAACCAACTCCAACAGAACCATCGGCGCACCGTCCCCCTTGCGCGGACCCAACTTGTAGATACGAGTGTAGCCGCCGGGCCTATCTAAATAACGCGGCGCGATGTCCTCGAACAACTTCTCCAAGATGTCTACCCGCGTGCCATCAGGCTCCGCCACCCAGCGGTTCAGACGAGCAGCGACCAACCGTCGGACGTGCACACCTCGGCTCGGATCTTCCCGCTCCGCCTCTAACCCCCGTTTCGCCAACGTGATCAGTTTCTCCGCCTGCCCGCGGATCGCCTTGGCCTTCGCCGCAGTCGTCTCAATACGCTCGTGATAGAACAACGCTGTCACCAGGTTGCGGCGCAAGGCCTTACGATGACCGCTGGAACGGTTCAGTTTCTTCCCTGCGACCCGATGTCGCATCTACCCACCTCCGCTCTCCCCTGCATCTTCATCAAGGAATCCCTGTTCCTGAAGGCGTGCTTTCAACTCGGCCAGTGATTTTTCCCCGAAGTTACGGATAGTCAGCAAGGCCTCGTTCCCCCGTGCCAACATCTCCAGCACCTCACCTACGCTGGTGATGCCGGTGCGCCTGAGAGCATTGAACACGCGCACACTCAGGTCAAGTTGCTCAAGGGGAACCTCGTAGACCTCGCCAGGGATGCCAACCTCTTCCTCAACTGGTTCAACCTCTTCTTCCAGAGTAAGACCAGCGATCAGTCGCAAATGGGTCACCAGGATACGTGCTGCTTCTTTCAACGCATCCGCCGGCCCGATCCGCCCATCGCTCCAAATCTCCAGCGTCAGGCGGTCATAGTTGGTCATCTGACCCACCCGTGCCCGATCCACATCGAAAGCGACGCGGCGAATAGGGCTGAATATAGCATCCACAGGCAATTCGCCGATGGGCATCCGGCCACGTTCACCGGCCGGCAAGTAACCTCGACCCTGCTCAACCGTGAAATCAACGTCGAGTTGCACATCGTCGGAATCCACGGTAAGGAGATGAAGATCCGGATTCAGAATCTCAATCTCCGGCGGGGCCTGAATGTCGCCGGCCGTCACCGTGCCCCCGCCCCGTACCTGGAGCGACATGCGCATCGGTTCCCGACTCTCCATCTTCAGGCGTAGTTGTTTGACCTGCAGCATAAACTGCATGACATCCTCGCGCACGCCAGGGATGACGGAAAACTCGTGCGCAATATCGGAGATGCGGATTGAAGTCACCGCCGCACCGGGCAGCGAGGAAAGCAACACCCGTCGGAGCGCGTTGCCCAACGTGATCCCAAAACCACTCTCCAGCGGGCCGATCACAAATCGGCCATAGGTCTGGGAGATTGCATCTGTCTCAATTTTCGGCAACACTGGAACCGACAACCACCGCCTCCTGTATTCGGCCAGCCTCCGGCCTATCGTGAATAGTATTCCACAATCAGTTGCTCGTTCAACCTCGTATCAATGTCCTCTCGCGCAGGCACCCTCAGCACCCGCGCGGTCATCGCCTCTGCATCTAGGCTTAGCCAATCCGGCACTGCTCCCTCGTCCAACCGTTCGGCGCGTTCCTTGAAGTACTTACGCTTACGACTCCCCTCCCGCACCGTAATCGTATCCTGCGGACGAACTATGTAGGACGGGATATTGGTACGGCGACCATTGACAACGAAATGACCATGCTGCACCAACTGACGTGCCTGCGCCCGCGAATCGGCGAACCCCAACCGGTAGACGACGTTGTCCAGTCGGCTCTCCAGCAAAGTGAGTAAATTCTCACCGGTAAGACCCGGACGACGCTCCGCCTCGCGGAAGTAGCGCCGGAACTGACGCTCTAGCACCCCGTAGATGCGTCGCGCCTTCTGTTTCTCGCGCAACTGACGCGAATAGTCAGACGGGCGACGACGGCGGAAACGTGCCAGCCGACCATGCTCACCCGGCGGATAGCCGCGCTCCCGCTCGAACGGGCACTTAGGCGAGAGACAACGCTCGCCTTTTAAGAACAGTTTTTCCCCTTCACGACGGCACAATTTACAAACCGGGCCGGTATATCTCGCCATGCTTCTACTCCCAATCTGTTTATTCCTCTACTATCCGTTGTTACCCTCGGCTATACGCGGCGCTTCTTGGGCGGACGACAGCCATTATGCGGGATGGGAGTCACATCGGTGATAGAACGCACCTTCAGACCCGCCGCCTGAATGGAGCGAATCGCCGCTTCTCGTCCGGGGCCGGGCCCTTTAACGTAGACGTCCACCTCAACCATCCCGTTATCCATCGCATCCCTGGCCGCCTTCCTGGCAGCCTGTCCGGCCGCGAAAGGCGTGCTCTTGCGTGCTCCCCTAAATCCAACCGTGCCTCCGCTGGCCCAGTTGATGACGTTTCCTTGCAGATCGGTCATCGTCACAATCGTATTGTTGAAAGTGGCGTGAATATATGCCTGTCCACGCGGCACATTCTTTTTGACCCTGCGCCTTCCTCGACGCCGACCGGTTTGCCGACCTTGTGCCATCATCCCTCCTGCATCCAGCCTACCATCACTTCTTCTTCATCCCCCGCCGTCGTCCACGGCCAGGCACCGTCTTCCTGGGACCACGCTTGGTACGAGCGTTCGTCCGTGTGCGCTGACCGCGCACGGGCAGATTGCTGCGGTGACGCAGACCCCGATAGCACCTTATATCTATCAGGCGCCTGATATTCATCTGCACCTCACGCCGCAGGTCACCCTCAACCTGATACTCACGGTCAATGATCTCACGCAGCGCAGCAATCTGCGACTCTGTCAGGTCCTTGACCCGCGTATCAGGATCTATCCCAGCCTGGCGCAGAATTTCGTTGCTCAGACTACGGCCAATGCCATAAATATACGTCAGACCAATTTCCACCCGCTTGTTCCGCGGCAGGTCTACCCCTGCAATACGCGCCATACTTCCCTCCGGTCAGAAATTCTAATGACCAAACCCCGACCTTTGACCCTTGAACCTTGGGACTTGGGATTTGGGGTTTGGGGTTTGGGATTTGAATTTACCCCTGCCGTTGTTTATGCTTCGGATTATCACAGATAACCCGCACCACGCCACGCCGCCGAATAATTTTGCACTTCGGGCAACGCCGCTTCACTGAAGTCGAGACTTTCATCGTATCATGCCTCCCTGTTTCACACCCACCTGCCTATAATCGTGTCAGAATCTCCGCTTCACCATCCGTGATAGCGATGGTATGCTCAAAATGCGCCGTCAGTTTCCCATCGCACGAAACCACCGTCCAGTGATCTTGCAACACCCGCACACAACTATCCCCGGCCAGCACCATCGGCTCCAAGGCTATAGTCATCCCCCTGCGCAAACGGGCCCCTCGCCCCGGCTTGCCGAAGTTGGGGACCTGGGGATCCTCGTGCATCTTCCGCCCGATACCGTGACCGGTGTACTCCCGGGCGACGTTGTATCCGCGACTCTCCACGTAGGATTGGATGGCAGCGGAAATATCACCGAAACGGTTTCCCACCCGAGCGGCGGCAATGCCAGCATACAATGCCCCCTCCGTCACCTCCAGCAGCCTCTGCGCCTCAGGGCTGATCCGCCCCACCGGCAACGTGATCGCCGCGTCGCCGTGGTAACCATCGAGGATGGCACCCACATCTATACTGATAATGTCCCCTTCTTGCAATACGCGCGGGCCAGGGATACCGTGCACCAATTCCTCGTTAACCGACGCACAAATGCTGGCTGGGAAAGGATGGGCTATACGGGACGGGTGTCCTGGATACCCCTTGAATGACGGAATAGCGTTGTGCTTGCGGATCACCGCCTCCGCCAACTCGTCCAATTCCGCCGTCGTAACGCCTGGCGCGACCCATTCCCGCATCCTTTCCAGCACCTCGGCCACAATCCGGCCGGCCCGGCGCATCTTGTTAATCTCAACCGCCGATTTCAGAACGATCAATGATCACTTCCCGACTGCTTTCGCGATTGTCCTTGAGAGAGCATCGAAAGATGCTCCGGACACCCCACTTCAGCGGGGATCACCCGGCTGAAGCCGGGCCCCCGAACGATTTTTTCCGATTATTTGATGAACCCCTCATAGTGACGCATCAAAAGTTGGGCCTCCAACTGACGCATCGTATCCAGCACCACACCGACCACGATCAGCAGGCCAGAAGAGGTGATGAGCAACACCCGTGTCTTCAAAAACAGATCCACGATAAAGGGCAACACGGCCACGCCGCCCAGGAAAAGTGCACCCACCAACGTGATACGGCGATAGACAGAGTTGATGTAATCGGCCGTCCTTTTACCAGGCCGAATTCCGGGGATAAAGCCCCCTTGTCGCTTCAGAGCACCTGGTAAATCCTGCTGCTGGACTATAACGTCCGTATAAAAGTAAGTGAAGCCCACAACCGCCAGGAAGTAAAGCAAGCCATACCACGGACTCTGCCCACTGAAGGAATTCACTACCCCCTGGGCAAACTGAGACACTGCGGCATTCTCACTGTTAACGAAGAAATTTGCAATCACCGCCGGAAAAGTGAGAATGGACTGGGCAAAGATCAGCGGGATCATCCCGGCTGCGTTGACTCGCAACGGGATATGGGTGCTTCCGCCACCATACATCTTGATACCACGCACGCGCTTACCGTACTGCACCGGAATACGTCGCTCTCCCTCCTGCACCACCACAATCACAAACATCGT